>CBDVBU010000412.1:0-3563 GCA_965372295.1 uncultured Phycisphaerae bacterium | reverse complement strand
AGTTGATAATCGCCGCCGGTTCTGGCAATGGGGTATAGCGATGGGACCGTTTCCACATTGTGGGCGAATACGAACGGCAGGGAGCCATGTAGAATTTTCAGGGCCTGGGCCTGGCAGTTGCGAAAGTCGGGCGTGAGTATCTCGAATTTCATATCCGGGCACTGCTTCCTGACACTGTCGATGCAATCGCGAAAGTGGCTGGCGCCGCCGTCCGGCAGATCATCGCGATCTACGCTGGTTATGACCAGGTATTTCAATTGCATTTGTTTTGCCATCTCTGCCAGGCGCGGCGGCTCAGTCTTGTCCGGCGGTTCGGGTTTGCCGGTTGCTACCGAGCAGAATTTACAATTTCGCGTACAGATATTGCCCAGAATCAGGACTGTTGCCGTTCCTCTCGACCAGCACTCGCCTCGATTGGGACAATTTGCATTGCTGCATATCGTCTGCAGCCCCAGAGAGTCGAGAATTTTCCTTGTATGCTGGAAACTGCCGTCGGCCGGCAAAGGCCTGCGGAGCCAGGGCGGCAGCCTGCGGCTTTTGGATTTCGTGCTTTGTACTTTGTGCTCTTGCATTTTATTCTTCGTTCGGTGAAAAGTGCTCTATGAGCAGTTCAGCTAACTTTTGCTTTATCTCGTTCATCTGGTATTCTTTGCCGGTTTCCTTTAACACTGATGTCATTTCGACATTGTCCAGGCCGCACGGTACGATGAAATCGAAAATGCTCAGGTCGTTTTGGATGTTTATGGCCATGCCGTGATAGGTGATATATCTCGACACGCGTACGCCGATAGAGGCGATTTTCCTGGCGCCGATCCATAAACCGGGGGCGCCTTTTCGCCTTGTGCTGTGGACGTTTAACTGCTTGAGCAATTCTGTGCCGATTGCTTCCAGCTCTCTGATGTATTCGTTGATTCCGAAGCTTGTTTTCTGCAGGTTCAGGATCGGATAAAAGATTAACTGGCCCGGATTATGAGCTGTCGTGCCGCCGCCTCTGCGGACATCCACTACGTCGATATGCTTTTGTGCCAGATCCTCACGGTTGACTAACAGTCTGTTGGAGCTTTGTCGGGCGCCAAGAGTAATGACAGCAGGGTGTTCAACGATCAAAACGGTATTCGATATCTTGTTTTGCTGTCGCTTTTCACGTAACATTTGCTGCATCTGCAGGATTTCACGGTAATCGGCGATTCCGCAATCACGGATTTGCAGAAGGCATTTTTGATTTTGTTCGGCCACCAGATTTTCAGATTCCGGCTCATTATCCGTATTTCTTTTTTTGGGCACAGATTTCATGGATTTCATTTTAATAATGGATTACGCAGATTGCACGGATTAGATATGTAAAAAAAAGACTGGTGACTACTTACGGTCATCAGCCTTTGCTTTTCTTTTCCACTGCCCCGCTCGTCCGAAAGCCACAGACTCTTCACTGCCCTTATAATTACGTAAATAATAATGTTGAAAGAATTTTTTATTATCTACTCATACTCAAAGGCGATTCCAACGCCGATCTCTGCATTTTCGAGCAGATTTTTTCGGTCAACCCTGACAATTTTGCCGGTTTTGATCCGGGCAAATTGCCCTTTTTCCCTTGCTAAAGTCTCTGTGCGCGGGAAATTCAGCTCCACGAGATGGCCCGTCCGGATCGGTGCCGTTACCGGAAGTGTAACAAAGACGCCTGTCTTGCTGATATTACAGCTTCTGCCGTTAACGAACCTGTTCGCTTCCGGTATCCAAATACTGACAGGCCAGGCGACACTGCTCCGGCTATCTTTTCGCTGCTCAATTAAAGCCTGCATAGTTTCAATCTCCTTAAATAGTCGTTCCATCAATGATATGTCTTATCGGCAATGTTAAATTGGATAGATTAGAATAAATGGGCAAAATAATCAGATTTCTCAAAAAAGTCTTTGCCGCTGGCTATGCCGCCTTGTCATAAGTTTTTTATCAGACGTTCTTTTGATAAAATCGATGAAAACAATCTGGGAGAATACCTCAAATAACCAAATGGATTGGATTCGGTGGTTTCGAAGTAATGGCCGTGCCGGATTCATAATTCGTGACAGTCGCCCGATAAAGCGCAGATTCCGCGTTTTTGCACGATTATTCGCAGTAAATCTTAACATCCGACGGATATTTCTTGACAGAAGCATGAAAGTTTGATAAAAATGAGTATTGGAGACTTTGGGTTTTGTTCCTGATTAACCACCTGAGACGGCTCACGAAGGAGGACAAAACCAAGCCTTGACAAGTGATAACGTGCAGACATAAATCCCTGATTAAGGCCAGTACGTTTTGATGCTTATTGAAAACAATGTTGGGTGCAGGTTTATACCCAAAGCACGATTAATCGTTTAACTTTTTCTGAAGGAGGATTATTATGTCCAAAAAATTGATGTTTTTAGCTTTGGTGCTGGCCTTCGGCTTGATGTCGTCGGCCCATGCCTCCACGATCATCTGGATATCTGGCGCTTTTGACGATAACGGTGACGGCGAGCCGGATGACCAGGAATGGATAGATCTGCTGGAGGCCCAGGGATACACGGTTGACCTGAATTTTAGAAATGCCGAAGGCAATACTCTCGATGACGACAAGATAGCCGCTCTGGAGGCTGCCGATCTTATAATCTTCAGTCGTAACAGCAACAGCGGCGACCACGACGACGGCGACGAGATAACTCAGTGGAATTCGATTACGACACCAATGATTAACAGTTCCACTCATCTAATCAGGAGCAGTCGATGGCTGTGGTTGAACACGGCGAGTCTGGGGAGTCTCTCCGGGTCTGTGATCAACATTACGGCACCCGGCCATCCTATCTTTGCCGGCATATCTGATGGGGCGCAGATCTTGGATGGAGATGTGGGCCCAAGCTCATTCCCCAGCCTCAACGACGTAGGCAACGGTACCTTGCTCGCCCAGGTCGATGGCACGAATGAGGCCTGGATCGCTACCTGGGAAGTGGGAGTGGAGTTCTACCCGGGGGCCGGTCAGGTCGCCGGAGGTCCACGGATGCTGTTCTGTGCCGGCACCCAAGAGGGCGGAACTGTTGGCCGAGGTGAGATGAATCTTACGCCTGACGGCCTTCAACTGTTCCTCAACGCGGTGTACTATATGCTCGGTGGCGCCCGTGAACAAGCCTACGGCCCCAACCCGGCTGACGAGGCCTTGGTTGAGGACACATGGGTCACCTTAAGCTGGTCGCCGGGCGATTTTGCGGTCTCACACGATATCTACATGGGTGAGAGTTTTAACGATGTGAACGACGCCACGCAAGACTCAGAGCTGTTCCGCGGCAACCAGACGGCAATGTTCTTTGTTGCCGGTTTCCCAGGATATCCCTATCCGGAGGGTCTGGTGCCCGGCACAACCTACTACTGGCGAATCGATGAGGTTAATGATGCCAACGCAGCCAGTCCGTGGAAAGGCGATGTCTGGAGCTTCACGGTTCCACCAAAGACCGCGTATTCCCCCGATCCGGCTGAAGGTGCCGAATTTATCGACCTTAATGTGACGCTTAGCTGGACGGCAGGTTTCGGTGCAAAATTACACTATATAGTCT
>CBDVBU010000411.1:0-3568 GCA_965372295.1 uncultured Phycisphaerae bacterium | reverse complement strand
TCGATGAGTTAGCCTCGAATACTGCACCGCCGACACCCGAAGAGATGGCATCGGTTGCCGATGCAATCTCACGCAATTCTCAAGCTAATAACCATTATGCCATAGCCGGAGAATACCTAGATGCTCTTGTTGTGTATGTTGGTGTATTGAACAGCGACCTGAACTTTTCTACGGAAGAGTCGATAATATTTGCGGCGGATAAGTATATTGCTCCCCTGGCCGAGAACCAGAGTGCCGGCCTGACTGCCTATATTGCAGAGAGACTGGCTGCCCTGGGAGGATCATAGTTACCAACGATTCTGGATTCCCGCTTTCGCGGGGTACGTGTTTAGCCAGCCTCTGGCATTCGCAACCATCCCCAAAGCCTATGGCTTTGAGGCTGCCACCCATTTTCCATTAACTCTATTGGGTGGCAGCCTCATCCCGATTGTCGTTTATCGGGATGGGGGTGGCTTTCCCTTGGCTAAACACATACTTCGCGGGAATGACAAGCCACAGAATCAATCATGACAGAATACCATCGCTTCGGGTGGGCTGCCGAAAAGCCCGAATATTATTCGTGCCGATAGACTTCCCAGCCCATGTAGGTGTCAAGAGCTTCGGCGATTGCGTCGGCCTTTTGTGAGATGTTGACGGCAACGTGGTGCTCGAAGCCCATCCTGCATATATACTGCATCAATATTTGGAGATCTGCGATTTTCATCACGCCGTAGCCACCGAACGTATCGAGCTTGTCGTTTGTGAACTGACCTTCGCCGACGTAAGCGCTGATGATGCCGGTCGCGTCATCGGTAGTTGTTCTGCAGAATGTTGCCTTAGCCGGTGCGATCCTGCCGACAATCGTGCCGTAGGTGTTCTCTTTGCCCACCGATCCGGCAATGATTTCCTGATAGTCCATCTTCGAATTGCTGAAGAACGATTTCGGCAGATTGCTGCAATGGAACAAGACGGCCTTGTCGGGATCGGAACCGTAGTTGTTGTTCCAGTCCAGAAGCGCGCTGGGCGTGCCGTTTGCCAATTGGAGAATGTACATTCCTAACAGGCCCGTAATGTCGACCTCGCAGGCGCTCGGCACTAACGACTCGCTCATTATACTCATGAGCGTGCAGGGGACGATTCCGAAGAATTCTTCCAGGGCGGTCCAGCATTGAATTGCGGTGCCGTCAAGCTCGGTCTCTTTGATCCATCGGTCTATGACGTAACCGAATTTGGCCATCTTCAAAAGCTTCTCGGTGGGAACCGATTGACACGGCGTGTATTTCCTGATCGCATCTAATTTCCTTTTAACCGCCCGGTCATTGTCGGCAAGCAAATCGACTCTTCCGAGGATTTCCGACAGGTCGATGGTCTCGACGGCTATGCCTGAAAGCTCGAGGATTTTCTCACTGTAACGGACGGTATTAAATGCGCCTGTGCGGGCGCCGATGGCGCCGAACCTTGCATTCTTTAGGCCCTTTATAATTCTGCAGACCGAGGCAAAATCGTCCAGCTCCTGTTTGAATTGGGCCGAAGTGACTCCGACCGTGTGTGAGTTTGTCAACGTATAAGGAATGCCCGCCTGCCTGAGATTATTACAGACGCTTATTTTGCCGCAGAAGGAATCTCTTCTGCCGGCGATGGTCATGCTGCCCTTGACGTCAGGCTCGGCCTGTATCAGAATCGGCACGTCGAGCTCGGAGCGTTTGATTGCCTCGGCGACTCCTTTCTCATCGCCAAAGTTCGGGAGCGTGACAATGATGCCGTCAATTTTTTCACCCTTTTCTGCAAATAGAGCGGCACATTTTTTGGCATCGGCGAAAGTTTCAACTGTGCCGTATTTAGTTTCCTGCATAGAGAGTGCGACCGAGTTGAAGCCATTTTTCTTGAGGACATCAAGTATGTTTTTTCGTCCTTCTTTTGCTAACGCATCGGGGAAAAAGCCGCGGTTTCCAACGATGACGCCGAATGTTGTTTTTCTCATTTTCTTCTCTCCTAAACAATGACCCGGGACTCAGTCCCGAGGCTGTCCATAATAAGCATTTTTTCCATGTTTTCGCAGATAGTGTTTATCCAGCAGTTCTCTGCTGATTGGGCCTTGATTGGGATTTATCGAAATAGTGCCCAGGGCCATTGCTGCGATTTGTTCCAGCACCACGGTCGCCTCAACAGCAGCGGCCGGACCGGCGCCCCACGTGAACGGTCCGTGATTGGCGACCAGAATCGCCGGCATTTGCATCGGGTCCATGCCGGTAAACCGCCGGACGATAACTTTACCGGTGTTTAACTCGTAGTCATCTTTTATCTGCTCTTCGGTCATGACTTCAGTCACTGGGATGGGGCCGTAGAAATTGTCGGCGTGAGTTGTGCCGAAGCATGGAATTTCTTTGCAGGCCTGCGCCCACATTGTTGCATTGGGCGAGTGCGTGTGGCAGATGCCGCTGATGGTTTCGAAATTTCTGTACAACTCAAGATGGGTCGGCGTATCCGATGAAGGATTGAGAGTTCCTTCGATGATCTTTCCTTCCGGATCGAGCACTACCATTTTGTCGGGTGTCAACTCATCGTACAAAACGCCGCTGGGCTTAATAACGACTACACCTGCCGAGCGGTCTATCCCGCTGACGTTGCCCCAACTGCAAATTACAAGCTGCTGTTTCTGCAATTCAAGATTTGCCTCGCAGACGGCTTTTTTGAGCTTTTCCTGCATCCTGTGTCCCCTAATCCTGAGCGCTGTCTTTGATACTCAACAGATCTTTCATAACGTTTGCCAGTTTGCCGGAGAAGTCCTGTATCCCGAAGGCGTCGTGAAGTTGTTTGTACAGGGCATACAATTGTTGATAAACTTCGGCGTTTTCGGCGATTGGTTGATAGGTCACGTCTTTAATCCCGCACATTGCAGCCTGGGCATCGGCGAAGCTGTCGTGGCCTCCGGATTTTTTGCCTGCCACAACGGCGCCGGCGATGCATGCGCCCAGCGCGCAACTCTGGGCCGAGCGTGATATCTTCATTTCCCTGCCGGTTGCATCGGCATAAATTTGCATCAGCAGGGGATTTTTCTCTGCGATACCGCCGCAGTTGATGACCTGAGAGACTTTGACGCCGTATTCTTCGAATCGGTTGATAATCGTCAGGGCGCCGAAGGCGGTTGCTTCGATCAACGCGCGGTAGATTTCCTCCGGTCTTGTATGTAGCGTCTGGCCGAGCAGCAGGCCCGTCAATCGCTGGTCGACAAGCACGGTTCTGTTGCCATTATTCCAGTCGAGGGCCAACAGGCCGGACTGGCCCGGCTTGAGCTTTGCTGCCTTCTCGGTCAGGGCTTCGTGAGAGCCTGCCTCTGGGCCGCCCGGTTGGATGTAGTTGACGAACCAGTTGAAAATGTCACCCACGGCGGATTGGCCCGCTTCCAGGCCAAAGTACCCCGGCAGGATGGAGCCGTTGACGATGCCGCAGATTCCGGGGATATCGGCCAGCTTCTTGCTCGATTCGCTCACGAGCATGTCGCATGTGCTGGTGCCGATGATTTTAACCAACGTACCCGGAGCGATGCCGGAGCCGACGGCGCCTAAGTGGGCGTCGAAAGCGCCCATCG
>CBDVBU010000410.1:0-3582 GCA_965372295.1 uncultured Phycisphaerae bacterium | reverse complement strand
GAGCGAGCGGCTGTTAACCGCTAGGTTGTAGGTTCGAGTCCTACTCGGGGAGTTGAGATAAAGCCTTATGACAATCAAAGTTATGAATCTTTATCTTTATCTCCGGGTATATTTTAACTCAAGAATTAAACCACAAACACAAGAAGCCCTCGCAAATACTTTGTTTACAAGGGCTTATAAAAATGGGCGATACAGGATTCGAACCTGTGACCTCACGGGTGTGATCCGTGCGCTCTAGCCAACTGAGCTAATCGCCCTGTTGCTTTTCGACTTTCTAATCGTCCCCGATTGAATCAAAGCTTGGAATTATAAACGGCAAATTATAAGCCGTCAACTGAAATTTAAGTTGCGACAATATTGACACGCCCTAATTTAACACCCTTCATACTCAATATGCTGTCCGCTATCTTATTGATTTCGCCGACACGGCCCCGAAGTATAATTACCTCCAGACAATCGTGCTCATCCAGGTGGACGTGCAGAGAAGAAATCACCTGCAGGGACGAAGCCAAAGTATGCGCGTGCTGCAGCTCTATTAACGATTCGGTCAGCTTTGTCGAGTGATGGTCGTAAACCAGAAACACGGCGGCTACCGCTTTGGCTTTCGGATTTCCAAGCCGCTCTTCACTAAGCTGTCGACGAACGAGATCACGTATCGCCTCGGACCGGCTCTTATAACCCTGTCCGGCAATGAGCTTATCAAACATCGAAAGCAACTCTTTATCGAGTGACACTCCGATACGTTCGATTTCTGCCATTTTCATATCTCAAGCAGCAACGGGAGACTTTAGATAATCTCGAGACGGCGAAGAATAGCCTTTCCCCAGCGGATGCTGCGAATCTGCGAGAGTATAAGCAATAAAAACACCAACAGCCAATAGCCGCTGAAACGCAAATAGTAAATGACGGTGTCAAATATATCGGTGGCCTCGGCAGAAGACCACTTCATAAGTTCATCGGGAGTATATATCGCACCCGGAACCATGCCGCCAAAGATTCTCTGCCACGGTAATAACAGAACAAGCATTAACAATGACAGGAAAAATGCCCTGCTGATATGGTTGATTCCGCCGAGCCTGCCAAGCATTGAGACTTTCAGGCTGAAGAGCATTGACAAACAGTAAAGCGTAGCCGTAAGTATCAACACGGCATTAACAACGCGAATTAGCCAGCTTAAGTACTCGAATGTTATACCAGACAAGAACTCCACGGGGGGCCACGCAATGGCACGCTGAAGCTTGTGCTCCGCTGCTTTGGATATTGGTTCGGCAGGCTGGTTTGGTTCGGCAGGCTCGTTCGGTTCGGCAGCTTCGTTTGGCTCAACAGCTTCTTCCGGTTCAGCAGCTTCTTCCGGCTCAACGGCTTCTTCCGGCACAGCTATTTCTTCCGGCTCAACGGCTTCCTCGGGCACAGCTATTTCTTCCGGCTCTGCAACTTCTTCAGGCTCGTCGGCTTCTTCCGGCACAACAGCTTCAACGGACTCGCTTGGCTCAACAGCCAATTCCTGCACAGGCTCGATAATTTCCTTTGCATCTTCACTGATGAGTTCCACATGCCCATCATCGAGATCAGTGACATCACCCGTGACGGCTGGTTCGCTCCTAACGGCCTGGTCATCGATCTTAATGCAACCGGTATCTACAAGTAAAAAGGACGCCTGCAAAAACAGAAGGCACAAAAAGACAATAACGAAGAGAAAATTCTTCCATCCTTTGAAGACTCCAACAGCCTCAAGACAATCAGTAGTATCCAGCAAATTATTAGGATTGGCCTGGCTCTCGTTCATTTTTCAATCTCCCTAATTCAGTATTTAGTATTCAACATATAAAATTGTCACCGCACACCACACAAGTTCAGGCCCGCGCGCGTTTGGCACGGCTTCCATGATCCATCCGCCGAGTATTATATGTTACTCTCATTACAAGTGCAAAGAATTATTTTTTACGTTGATCAGCTCGATAGCCCTATCGAGAACAGTAACTACAAGGACACACAGACAAAGACTTCGCCTGTCTATTTAGAAGGGCATCATTTTTATTTTCCGATTTCACGGAAACTGCCCCTGGCGGCTTCAATTGTCTTTTCGATGTCGTCCGTGCTGTGAGCTAACGAGACAAACATCGCCTCATAAGCGCTTGGAGCAAGATATATCCCCCGCCCGAGCATCCCGGCAAAGAATTTTTTGAACCGTTGAATATCGGTAGATTGCACATCGGCGAAAGTCCGCACGGGCTGGTCGGTGAAGAAACAGCTCTGAATCGAGCCGACCCGATTGATTGTTACTTTCACGCCGGCATCTTTCGCCGCTTCCGCTAAGCCGGCCTCGAGCATTGCCGCCGAAGATTCGAGTTTCTCGTAGCAGCCTTCTTCGGCTAAAATATCGAGCGTCGCGTTCGCCGCTGCGGTTGCAATCGGATTGCCGGACAGGGTCCCCGCCTGATAGACCGGCCCGGTCGGGGCCAGTATGTCCATAATATCGGCCCGGCCGCCCACTGCCGCCGCGGGCAGGCCTCCTCCGATGATCTTGCCGAGACACGTCAGATCCGCTTTGATGCCGAAACGCTCCTGGGCGCCGCCGAGCGCGAGCCGAAAACCCGTGATCACCTCGTCAAAAATTAAAAGCACATCGTCGGCGGTGCATAATTCCCGAATCGTCTCCAAATAACCTTCCCCTGGGGGCACGACGCCCATATTCGCGCCCACAGGCTCAACCAAAACCGCTGCGATGTTGCCTTTGTGCTTTGCAAGCGCCGCCTTGATCGCTTCTATATCGTTATACGGAACCACAACGGTCAACTTCGCTATCGCATCCGGAACACCGGCGCTCGATGCGATGGCGCTCTCGGCCAGGCCGGAACCCGCAGCGACCAGCAAAGAATCGCTGTGTCCATGATAGCAGCCGGCCATCTTGATAATGATGTCCTTTTTGGTATATCCGCGGGCCAAACGGATCGCCGTCATGACTGCCTCGGTACCGCTGCTGAGAAGACGAACCTTCTCGATCGAATCGAAGGCGGCGATGATTTTCTGCGCCAGCGCTGTTTCGGCCAATGTCGGCGCCCCGAACGAGGTGCCCTTCCGGGCTGCTGCCTCGACGGCATGAATCACACTCGGGTGGGCATGGCCCAGGATCATCGGACCCCACGAGCCGACATAATCAATGTATTCGTTTCCATCGAGACAGAAGATTTTTGAGCCTTTTGCACCGGCGATAAACACCGGACCCATATTCACGCCGCCAAAGGCCCGCACAGGCGAATTAACGCCGCCTGGCAGTACCTGGCAGGCCTCGGCAAAGGCCCGGGCTGATTCTCGATATCTGTTTTGGTTCTCTTCCATTTCGCCTGCCATCATAAGAATATTTACAAAAAAATCAAACGATTTACAAAACATCGCCGGGAAATCCGGCCATGTATAACCGGCATTGTCAAAATCTGTACGTGCGATTCCGGCCTGATATAAAGGTAATCAACCAGATTGTGTGAAATTTTCAAGAAAATGTACCGAATTTGACGAAATTTACTTGTTAGGGAAAACTAATTTGTGCTACAATCGTATATAGATACAGGCAGGCTTGAATTT
>CBDVBU010000409.1:0-3584 GCA_965372295.1 uncultured Phycisphaerae bacterium | reverse complement strand
GTTGTGGCCCAGTGGGGCGACAAAATCGACAAGGCCAAAGAAACGATCGATCAAATCGTCCGCAAGGCCATTGAAGACGGCGCCCGGCGACAAACCGAGGACTATCGCGGCGTCGAAATCCTAACCATCGAGAAGAAACCTCCCGAAGCCCTGAATTATTGTTTTATCGACGATTGCCTGATCGCCTCGACGAGTCCGAACGTGCTGAAATTCGTCATCGCCCAGATCAAAGGCGCCGGCAGTACAACCCTCGCCGATGACCGGGATTATGCCGCTACCGGAAAAGCTGTCGATCCGTCCAACGCCGGCCGGATTGATTTCTACGTCAACATAAAACAGGCCATTAAGACAGAGTTCGCCGAAGATGACACCGGCAAAGCCAAGGCTATCATCGAGAATCTAGGCCTTAATAATGTGACATCGTTCGGCTGTTCAATCGAGCCGGCCGGTGGGCCGGGAGGTTCTTCTCTTGCAAAAGCGATCCTGAAAATCGACGGCGCCAAAGCGGGGATTTGCAAGATGCTCGAAGTCGAATCCAGACCGCTTCGAATGCCGCGATTTATTGCAGATTCAGCGTGCTCGATCTCCATCGTGAATTTGAATATCAAAAAAGCTTTCGATGAGCTTGCCAATATTCTAACGCGATTTTCGCCCCAATTGGCGGCGATAATGTACATGCCGATTTTGCCGCCCAGCCCGCAGGGCGAACCGGCACTCCAGTTGAAAGCCGACATCATCGACCATCTCGGCTCGCAGATAATCCTCGCCCAGAGCATCGACAAGCCCCAACCGGACCGCAGCACCGCCCGCCCGGCAGAGAAACAGCCCTCCGTGGAAACTCGGTCAATTATTGCAATCGCCATAGAAAATCGCGCTGCGTTCGAAAAATCTCTTTCGATGATTCACAGCAAAATGATAGCGCCGAACAATCCCGATGCCAGGCGGGAGCTTCTCGGCCACACGATTTACTCCGTTGACCTCTCGGGCTTGCTGCCGATGCTCGGAGCGCCCGGCAGAAAACCGATGCAGGCGCCTGCCGGTCCCGACAAACCAAAAATGCCGCCGTCGGCATTTACTGTCACCGATACGCATTTGATCTTCGCAAGCGAGTCCATTATTGAGCAGGCCATTCGCACATTGGGCGGCAATCAGGCCGAATCAATAAGCTCGGCAAAGTGGTTCAATAAAGCCAAGTCGCATATTCCTTCGGTCGTGGGACTGGCCGGCCTGCAGAACAATGCCGCTTCCGGCGAATACTTCTGGTCCACGATGCGAGAATCGAAAAAGCCGGACAAGGCTGACGGCGAAGGTAAAGATAACCAAATCAGCGTAGGGATCACCTCCGGCTCGCTCTTCCCGCAGGTAATGTTCCAACAGGCGGGCGCCGATTTGTTCGATTTCAGCCTGCTGCCGGAATTCGACGCCGTAAAGAAGTACTTCGGCCTGTCCACCTTTTACGGCATCAGCCGCCCGGACGGATTCTTCTTCGAATTCAAGTACCTCAACCCGGAGGCATCCGAATAATCCAAATCATCCCCACAAAAAGCCGCTGCCTCCGCCCAATTCGGCCAGACCAATCCCTAAAAATCGCGTCAAAATAGGTAAGATTTTCGCAGAATTTTCGACCAAAAACGATGGTAGCGCCGAACAAAAATAAAAAAGTTTAAATATTTTTTTATTCCCTCCCCAGCAAGCACTTACAGCAAAGATGTCGTCTATAATTTTGTAGATTTTCGCATCAAACGCGCAGGTTGCTCCAATAGTAGAGGCGCTGCTTTTTAGCCTCTGGCCGAAAAACAACAAGTAAAAAGGCAAAAGCTCACTCTTCGACTCCGCTCAGGGTGAAGAGATGAGTCTTCATGCCGAGCGGAGACGAGGCATAGTATTTCCACGCAGTGGGGGGTGGGTGTATTACTTTCAACTTTTCCATCACGATTCCGGACAGGCTTCTATGGCCTTTCGTGGCACTGGCGCTGTTATACCGCCGGGCTCGCTACGGCTACGCTTTCCGCCGGATACCCCTGACACAGGAAAAATACGCCATTGTCGATCCGGAAGATTTCGAGCGATTAAGCAAGTACAAATGGCACGCCATTAAGAGTAAAAACACCTTTTATGCCAGCCGGAGCATCTATCTCGGTAAAAGCAAGTGGAAGCATATCAAGATGCACCGCGAGATTCTCAGGCCTCCTGCCCATCTTTTCGTCGATCATATCAACCATCACGGCTATGATAATCGCAAAGCGAACCTGCGAACTGCAACACACAGGCAAAACAGCTATAACAGGATACACTTCAGAAAGCATCAATCCTCAAAATATAAAGGAGTGAGCTTCAATAAGCGAAAAAAGAAATGGATTGCCCAGATACGCTATAACAGCAAGCACAAATTCATCGGATACTTCGACAACGAAATCGAAGCCGCAAAGGCGTATGACAAGGCAGCAAAGAAACACCACGGCGAGTTTGCGGTGTTGAATTTCCCGGAGTAGGTTTATGGATTCTATCCGGGGATAAATTAAACCATTGACCTTATAACACAGTTTAATAAGATAATCGGATATCAGTATGTCTAACTCGTATTGGAGAATTAAATGGAATCCATAAATTTAGGAGTCGAGGCCTCGATAATAGCGGATTTTTGCAGGCGATGGAAAATAAAGCAGCTTGCAGTTTTCGGCTCTGCCGCCGCCGGTGAGCTTCAGCCCGACAGCGACATTGACCTTCTGGTAACATTTGACCCGGATGCCGACTGGACTATGTTCGACCATTATCGTATGGAAAACGAGCTGGTGGAGCTTTTTGCCAGAGATGTTGACCTTGTGAACGTTCGTGCGCTTGAAGAAAATCCAAACCGTATTTATCATCAGCAAATCCTTAAGAGCGCAAAGGTGGTATATGCAGCGTGATGTATCATTACTTATAGATATGGCCAATGCAGCCCGCTCAATTCTGCAATTCAGAGAGCAGATGAATTTTGAGCAGTTCAGGGCCGACAAGAAGACTCAATCAGCCTTGATTCATCAATTTCTTATTATTGGCGAGGTAGCGAAACTGCTTTCTGATGATTTTAAAAAATCGAATCCCCATATTCCCTGGTCGGCCATGGCACGTATGCGCGATAAGCTGATACATCATTATCGAGGAGTTGACCTTAAGGAAATATGGAATGCTGCCGAAATCGAAGTGCCGAAACTTCTCGGTTTTCTGGAAAAACAATTGCCGAACGAATCGAGCTAAGAGAAAAAGGCAGAAAATAGGGCGAGACTTTACTTCACCAGTCTTAAATAAATCGTAATTCGAAAATTGACAATCGCAAATCGTAAATGGTCTTGCCCCACCAGTTTTCCTAATCGGAACGATCATTAAAACAGAATTGTTGGCAACAAATTTGTTGGAGAATTTGCGGTTTTGAACTTTCCCACCCAAATAACTTGTGCCTTATGCCTTTTGACTTTTAACTTATTCTCGTATCATGGCGAGTTTGTCGTATGGAAAAACAGATTAATCACAGCATGACGGTGCAGGGTGGTTAAACACGGTATGCCTTTAACGAGAACCACTCCAATACTAGCCACAGGTAC
>CBDVBU010000408.1:0-3595 GCA_965372295.1 uncultured Phycisphaerae bacterium | reverse complement strand
TTGTCTGCAGGTAAGAGTTTTATTAGGAATACCGATAAGCGATACAGGCGTGGAAGACAAAAGCCGGCTGGCGGTTTTTGTGCTTGCTTTGTAGTATATTCAGAGTTAACTTCGGATTTTGTTTGTGCGGGATTCAGCAATGAAAAAAGAAGTGCAACTGAATAAGGCAAAATGGCTGGTCGAGCCGGGCTGCGTTGTTCTGGTTACATCCGGCACCATGGAAAATCCGAACGTAATGACATTTAGCTGGCAGACGCCGGTCAACAGTGCCGATCCGTGCCTTGTACTGTTAGCTATAAGCCATGTCAGATATTCTTACGAACTCATAAAGCAAAATCACGAGCTGGTCATAAACATCCCCGGCGAAGAATTGCTTGAGCAAACTCACCATGTGGGATGTGTAACAGGAAAAGGCATCGATAAGTTCAAAGAAAGTGGCCTGAGACCGGTTGCCGCCGGGACGGTCGAGCCGCCATTGATCGAGGAGTGTGCCGGCCATCTGGAATGCCGGGTCGTAGAGATATTCAAGATGCAATCGCACGATCTGCTGATCTGCGAGGTCGTTCGAGCACTTGCCGAGGCGGATTTATTCGACGGCCGATGGGTACCCGAGAAATTCCACACGCTGCACTACCTTACCGGCAGCAAGTATGGCCTGATGACACGCACGGTCGAGGCTGGTAACCTGTCAAGCTTGAATCTGTAAGTTGTCATCAGACAGTTGGGTGGCAGCCTCAAAGCCGAAGGCTTTGGGGATGGTGAATACAGGAGAAACCATCCCCAAGCTGCGCTTGAGGCTGCCACCCTTCTAAGCTATCAAATCAAATTTGACAAATTAATAGCGGCAAAAAAAAGCATCACGAATCGCATTGGATAATTGGACAGGGAGGGGAAAATCGTTTATAATTTCTTGTTGCGTTCCATGTTCTTCGCAGAACGCTGAACTATGAACGACGAACGAGAAAAGAAAGGTAAATGATGTCTGACAATGTAAATCGCAGAGGCTTTCTAAAGAGATCTCTTGTAGCGCCGACGGCGGCACTTGCTTTGAGTTTTGAAGAGAAAGCTTTATTGGCAGCGACCGTTGGAAAGCCGGCTGCCGCAACGCCCGCAGTTTCCGCCAAGGGGATGCCTATGGGCAAAATCGGCAACATCAAGATCAGCAGAATCTTCTGCGGCGGCAACCTAATCAGCGGATTCGCCCACAGCCGGGACCTGATTTACGTCTCCGACCTGCTGAGAAAGTACTTCACCGACGATAAAGTCATGGAGACTTTCGAGATATGCGAAGAATGCGGAATAAATACCGCGATACTCCGGCTCGATAATCACTGCATCAGGATTATGAACAAATACTGGAACAACAGGGGCGGCAAGCTGCAGTGGATTGCCCAGGTCAAAATGCCGTCAGACGACCCGTTAAGTGACGCGAAGTCGGCCATCGATAACGGGGCGATTGGAGCTTATGTACACGGGGGAGTGGCAGATAGTTACGTCGAAAAGGGGCGGGTTGACCTTTTAGGCAAGACAGTCGAGTTCATAAAGCAGAACGGCGTTATTGCAGGAGTCGCAGGGCACAGCGTCGATGTGCCCATCGAATGTGAAAAGGCGAATGTAGGCGTCGATTTCTATATGAAGACCCTCCACAGCCACAAGTACTGGTCCGCGGAAAGGCAGCCTGAGAACGACAATATCTGGTCAAAGACGCCGGAGAAAACCATCGAATTTATGCAGAAGGTGGACAAGCCCTGGATCGCTTATAAGGTGATGGCTGCGGGAGCCATCCATCCGAAAGAAGCCTTCAAGTACGCTTACGAAAACGGCGCCGATTTCATCTGTGCCGGGATGTTTGATTTTCAGGTTAGAGAAGATGTTATTATCGCCAAGGACACGCTGTCAGGCCAAATGAACAGGCAGCGTCTCTGGAGAGGATGAGGAAAGCTTAAGTTCATCGCAGCGAACGATCGTGATTTGTGCCGGGAGTATTTTACGCCGTCCCGGCGGGCACTGCTGATTCGACGAGTTCCTGAGTTGTCCGGCCTGCGGCGGAAGTATTCGAATTACTCTTCAGCAATGCCTGGAAGATGTCGAATGCTGTCACCAGGCCCTGCATGTTGCCTTGTTCGTTCGTCACGGGCAAACATCGTCCCCGGAACTGGCTCATATATTCCATAATCGCTACGAGCGACGTTTCCGGTTTTATGGTGCGAACGGGCCTGCTCATGATCCATTTGATTCTGATTTTAAGCGTCGCATCGTCCAGGGGCCGGCGCCATTTTGCAAATATGGGCAGTAAATAGGGACTCATTGCTCTTGTTATGTCGGATTTTGAGACAATGCCTTCGAGCACTCCATTTTGCCCGATCATGATATACCCGGCATCCGTCTGCTGCATTTTTGCAAAGGCATGCTCCAGGCTGTCGTCCGAACTTGCCCAGGTGACTTGGTTTTGCATAATGTCGTTTGCACATATTTCAAAGAGATTGCCGATGATACCGGGTGTTGCGTTTTTTACCTTTGCGGACTGGCCCGGAAGAACTGCCGGCGACTGAGCTATTTTTCTTATGGCTTCGGACACTTTACCCATTCCGGCATCATCGCTTTTCTCAGTTGCTGTTACTCCATCTTTAGTATCACCATAAGCAGTTTTTGCATTCTTAGCAGCTTTTTTCTGTTCACGTGATGTCTTGGGCTTCCGGAGCAGTGTTTTTTTACCTTTACTTTTCTTAACCGCAGGAGTCTGTTCTGAATCGCCTTTATCTTTCTCGGTTTTCCTGGCCTTAGCTTTCTTTGTAATTTTTCCAGTATCAGTTATCTCAACGGATGCCTTTTTAGCAGTTGGCTCATTTGGTTTAGATTTTTTGCTTCTGCCTTTTTGTACCTTACGAGATTTTTTGGAATTGGTTTTCTTAGTTGCAGTTTGCGTATTCTGGGAGTTCTCTTCGTTTTTTTCTTGAGTATTTTCTTTGGTCATATTTGCTTCTTCGGGCGCAAAGTCAGAACTGCCGGCAAAGATTTTCTTTGGGAAAATAACGCCGCAGTTGAAGGCAGGGTAGGAGCCAACCGTCATTTCGTATGGAAGAAAAAAAACTTCTTCATCGCCGGCCAATCCCATCGTTTCTTCGGATTTACGCCATGGTTTCCCGACGAATGCCGGTAATCTGTGCGAGAAGTGATTATGCCCTTCGAGCCTTTCACTAAACACTCTGTCCCAGGAACCGACCAGCAAATTGCCGGCTTCTCCTATGGCGTCAACCATGCCCTCAGCAAGCCCGGCTGAGGCGTTTTGTCTGTTAGACATAATCTTTTCTTCGGGCAACATAACTATAATGCCGCCAAGAGTAAATAGTCCCTCCTGGTCAAATATGAATTGAAAGGTCCCGCCCAGAAGGCCCTTAGAATCTACAATATTGACAGCTACCAGCTTCTTGAAACGTTTCCGCAGGCCCGCGATGGTCTCAGCAGTAATCGCCTGCTGTTCACATTCCATATCCACGCCGAACGTCCCGGATATGTCTTCACAGAAGGCATTGAACGCTTGTGTAGCTAATTCTGTGACTCGTGTTTCAACTTCTATTTGAGACGTTGCCATATA
>CBDVBU010000407.1:0-3605 GCA_965372295.1 uncultured Phycisphaerae bacterium | reverse complement strand
GGCAGTGGTGATTATACCGCAGAGTCCAGGCACGAAGGTCCAGACTGATTACAGCTCAGCTTGAGTTGAATAATCAAAATCCCCCAATTTCGGGGGATTTTGTTTTTTAAACTGCTGACTCGATATTTATTGGGGCGGTGAGATGGGCCGTTAGAGAAATGATGCTTCAATAAAGCAACATTTCCAAAAGAGCATTTGATTTGGGGCTTGTTAAAAATCCGATTTACAATTCCAGGAACGTTTGTTGTACAACCTCAAGGCTTTGATCTTTCCAGTTGGTCTGCGCAATAATCGGATGAAGCTAATTTGTTTGATAATTCTGAATTACGGGGGTATGGTAGTAGATAATCCGGCGTGAGAATGGCAGACGACATGGAAAAGAAGACATGGCCGAGACTGAGGCCTGCAAATAATAGTGATTGCGAATATATAGCCAACCTGGTCTACGGTATTCTAAGAGAATATGATTTGAAGCCGGACCCGGCGTGTACGGATGCCGACATCAAAGATATTGAGCATTCCTATTTCGGACAAGGCGGGGCGTTCTTTGTGCTGGAAACCGAAGATGGCTCGATCATCGGAGCATACGGGCTTTATCCGGTTGAAGAGCAAACGTGTGAGCTTCGTAAGATGTATTTGCATAAAGCACACAGAGGCAGAGGGCTGGGCAAGTTTCTGCTGGAAGATGCGTTGTCTAAAGCGAGGCAGCTCGGGTTCGAAAGAATGATTTTGGAAACTGCTTCGGTCTTAAAAGAAGCGATCACTCTGTACAAGAGCTACGGTTTTGTAGAATACGATCCACAGCATATTTCAAATCGGTGCGACCAGGCGTATCTGCTTGAATTAAGATAGGCACTCACTGTCCCGGCGTGTCACCGCTATAGCATAAAAGGCCAGGTCGAATTCCGGAAGAAATGGTAAGCTTCCGATTAAGACTGTTAGAACTCGAATTGGTCTTTGAAAACCGTTTTGAAATTGAAAACATCGTTGAAGTCGTCTATCGAATCGGTCGGTTGCGAGCTCATCCACTCGTTTCGTATCATCAGCCAGACGATTTCGCCGAAATCACGAGTCGTTTTGATGCCCCATGTATTCAGCACAAGCATCGCCAATCTACCCCATTTTTCGAGAGCCAGTTTTTTCAGTCCCTCACAAAGTGTATCGCCACCGACGTGTTTGGGCTCGGTGGCGACGTTTTTCGCCGTATAGCCAAGTGCTTCATATACAAACCTGATCGCCGGGGGATTGTATCGGCCATCTTCGGCGGCAATTTGTTCGAGATTTTTCTTCATTCCGGAAATCCACTCCTGTATTTCGCAAGCTATTAGGCTTATGATTCGTACGATATATTGCAATCTCTATTCTAAAACATCTCTTATCGGTAGTCAACAATATAAAGAGACTCTTGACGTGCGGGTGGTTGTAGTGGACAATTCAATCACGGTCAACAAAGGCTGTCGGTCAGGTTATAATCAAAAAAATGCTTGAAAGGCAATATATCATGTTGAAAAAAATCCTTTTCTTATCGTTGTTGCTGATTTGCCGGATCGGGTTGGCTCAAACCGGTGATTATTTTAACGCTCCCTTCGGTGAATTGCTTGCCGGTTCATCCGACAAGGTTGGTTTGTGGTGGGCCTCGTCCGGGTGGAAAATAAGCCGGGACAAATCTTTGCCCGTTAAAAAGAGCGAGGCAATAATAATACAGGCCGCCCGTAACGAAGTGGAAGCTGCGCAATTAGTCGTCCGGCCAACTGTTTCTCTGAGCGGCTTTACGGCCCGATCCGGAGACTTGTCCGGACCCGGCGGGGCGGTTATCTCCTCTGAGAGCATCGAAGTGCTTAAAGTCAGATATGTCAACGTTAAACGGCCGACCGACAAAAGTTCCGTACAGGGTCTTTGGCCGGACCCGCTGCCGCCGTTGAAAGGTCCTTTAGGCCTGGAACAAAATAAGAATCAGCCGTTTTGGATTCGCGTCAAGGTGCCGCGGAGTGCTCCGGCAGGAATCTACACGGGCAGCATTAAACTGAATGCACAAGATTACAACGCCAAAGTTGTGCTGCGCGTGGAGGTCTATGATTTTGTTCTTCCCGACCGGATGACCTGCACTACGGCGTTTGGCTTTTCGCCGGGCAGTGTGTTTCGCTACCAGAAGCTGTCCGATGCCGGACAGAGACGGCTGGTGCTCGATAAGTACTGGGCCAGCTTCAGTGCCCACCACATCTCACCTTACAATCCAGCGCCGCTGGACAATATAAAAGTCACTTGGCCCGACGTAAAGCCTCCGGCTCGCAAATGGGAAGGAGGCGTCGAGGTTACTAACGAAAAACACGCCGGCAAACAATCTCTCTTGCTCTTCGATGACAACAACGACCTTAATATTACCGCCGCTTATAAGTTTCCGATTGAGATTCCACAAGATGGATTGCGCCTGCGTTTTTGGTATAGAACTGCGCTGCCTGAGCACGCATTTTTGGTGACACTCAACCACTATGATGAGTCGAACAAATGGATTTATGGCGGTAATAACGATATTGGAATTGAAGGTGCAGGCCATTGGCAGCAGTTCGATCGGCTCATTAAGACTTTCCCAAAAGGCGCCAAATCAATTCGCCTGAATCTCCGAGCGACGACGTGGACCGAGGCCGGAGAGAAAACCGGGCTTGTCTGGTTCGACGATGTTTCCCTGACAAGTCCATCCACTGGCGACGAGCTATTAGAAGGCGGCGACTTCGAGCCGCCGACCCTTCCGCCTGTCGAGCGTGAGAGGCTCAAAGTCGAGCTGGATTTTTCAGACTGGGACAAAGCAATGGCACGCGGAATCGACCATTACGGTTTCAACTCCTTTCGCCTGGGCATCCCTGGTCTCGGCGGCGGTACTTTTCACGCGCGCCGCGAGCCGGAGCTACTCGGTTTTGGAGATGATACGCCGCACTATAAGGTTCTTTTTAATTCTTACTGCACACAGATACAGGCGCACCTGCGTCAAAAAGGCTGGCTCGACGAGGCCTTTGTCTATTGGTTCGACGAGCCTGCGCCCAGGGACTACGAGTTTGTGATGAACGGTTTTCGCAAACTAAAGGAGGCGGCCCCCGGCATCACTCGCATGCTGACCGAGCAGGTCGAGCCGAATCTCATTGGTGGGCCTGACATCTGGTGCGCAGTCTCCAATCAGTACAAACATGAACCTGCCGAAGAGCGTCGCAAGCACGGCGAAAAGTTCTGGTGGTATGTCTGCACGGGGCCAAAGGCGCCATACTGCACATTATTTATCGACCATCCCGGCACTGAACTGAGAGTCTGGCTCTGGCAGACTTGGCAGCGAAAGATCGATGGAATCCTCGTATGGCAGACAAACTACTGGACCAGCTCCGCTGCGTATCCCGACTCCGAGCATCCGCAGAATCCCTATGATGACCCTATGGGCTGGCGCTCCGGCTACAGCACGCCCAAGGGCGAGAAAAGACCATGGGGCAATGGTGACGGCCGATTCATTTATCCGCCCGAGGCCGCCGCCGATGCACATCCATCCGAGCCGGTTCTCGAAGGCCCTGTTGACAGTATCCGCTGGGAAATGCTGCGCGACGGCATCGAGGATTACGAATACC
>CBDVBU010000406.1:0-3620 GCA_965372295.1 uncultured Phycisphaerae bacterium | reverse complement strand
AAAAGCCTCGCACTTGTCTTGCTCCAGCTACTTGTGATTTGTGTCCCTCTTTATGCCCGGCATCGTCCGAGTGATGCACGCTTTGTACAATTTGAAAATAGCGGTGAATATGTAGCGAACAATCGTATCGACACCCTGGTGATGAAAACATTTCGCAACAAGGGTATCGAACCGGCAAACTTGTGTTCCGACGCGGTCTTTATCCGGCGTGTGTATCTGGATGTGATCGGTACATTGCCCGAGCCGAAGGATGTTCGCGAGTTTCTGCAGAACCGCAGCCCCCACAAACGTGCGGCACTGATTCACAAGCTCTTGAGACGGGATGAGTTTGCCGACTATTGGTCGCTGAAGTGGTGCGATCTGCTGCGGGTTAAGGCCGAGTTTCCCATCAATTTGTGGCCCAATGCGGTGCAGGCATATCATCGCTGGATTCGCGATGCGATTGCCTGCAATATGCCTTACGATCAATTTGCCCGCGAGCTGTTGACTTCGAGCGGCAGCAACTTTCGAGTGCCGCAGGTGAATTTCTATCGCGCGATCCAGGGCCAGGGATCCTCCGCAATTGCCGGGGCAGTGGCCCTGACTTTCATGGGAGTGCGCCTGGAAAATTGGCCCGAAGCGCGTCGTTCCGGCATGGAAGCTTTCTTTTCCCGCGTGGCGTACAAGTTGACAGCAGAGTGGAAGGAAGAAATTGTTTACCTGGACCCGACACAGACCGAACCTTTACAGGCTGTTTTTCCCGATGGCGCGAGTGTGCAGATTCCGCCGGACAGGGATCCCCGTATGGTTTTCGCCGATTGGCTGATCACACCGGAAAATCCGTGGTTCGCGCGCAATATCGTAAATCGTATCTGGGCCTGGCTGCTGGGTCGCGGGATTATCCATGAGCCGGACGATATTCGCCCTGATAACGTGGCCGTTCACCCGGAACTACTGGCCTACATGGAAAATCAACTCGTTAAAACAGATTACAATCTGAAACATATTTATCGCCTGATTCTTAATTCCCGTACCTACCAGCAGTCTTCGATTCGTGGCACGGCCATCTTGGCCGTGATTCCTTCACGGGCTGGAAGCCCGTGCCACGCTGAGGCTTTGTTTGCTTGTTACCCGGTTCGTCGGCTCGAGGCTGAAGTGCTGATCGATGCCTTATGCTGGATTTCCGGGACACACGAAAGTTATTCGAGCCCGATTCCGGAACCGTTCACTTTCATTCCGGGAGAGAATCGGTCTATTGAGCTGGCCGATGGTAGTATAACCAGTCAGTTCCTCGAAATGTTTGGTCGTCCGTCTCGCGATACCGGCCTGGAATCCGAACGCAATAATCAACCCACGGATGCGCAGCGGCTGCATTTGCTGAATTCGAGTCATGTGCAAAATAAGATCGAACGCAGCGCGCGGTTGAACGGATTGATCAGGGCCGCCAAGGGCAACCGTCGCATGCTGGCCAACATGATTTATCTGAACATTCTATCGCGTTATCCGACCCAGGCCGAACTGGCGGCCGCACAGCAATACTTTCAAACAAAGGGTATAAACATCAGGCAGGCTACGAACGATCTGGTCTGGGCCTTGATCAATACCAAGGAATTTTTATATAGACATTAAGGTCGACCGGAAGTCGCCGCTGCGGCCATTCGACAAATAGTGAGGAAACGGTCAAATGGAAAAGCACACAACAGATTTCATCACTCGGCGAGAAGCACTAAGAAGGGGACTTCTCGGAGCGGCGGGACTTGCACTGACCGGTCCTTTCACCTGCCCGGTGCGGTCTGCATCGTTGAAGCCCAGAGCCAAATCGGTCATTCAGATCTGGATGTGGGGCGGCCCATCTCACCTGGACACCTTTGATCCCAAGCCGGGGGCGGGCAACGACTATTGCGGCCCTTTTAAAAAGCCGATTCCCACAAATGTGGACGGCATTCAAATCGGCGAATTGCTCCCGCTGCTGGCACAGCAGGCCGACAAGTATTCCATCATCCGCAGCATGACGCATGGGAACAACAGTCACGAGACCGCATCGTACATTGTGCAGACGGGACGCGAGCCGGGTAGGCTAGTTTATCCCAGCGTCGGTGCAGTAGTCTCGCTGTTCAAGGGATACGATCACGGATACAAAGGGTTGATCCCACCCTATATTGTCTTGACCCAGCCTCAGGGGCGTTTCTCCGAAGCAGGTTTTCTTGGGCCGCGATATAAACCTTTCGCCACCGGCGGCGACCCTAACCGGACTCCCTTCGCCGTAGAAGGGATCGTCGCAAAAGGCATTTCCGACCAGCGCCAGCGCAGCCGGCGGCAATTGCTCCATAACCTCGATTCTCTCGGTAAGGCCATGCCGGACAATCCGCAATTCGAACGACTGGATCGTTGCGAGGAAAACGCGTACGGCATGATGTTCGGCGACGCCAGGAAACTGTTCGATCTTTCGGAAGAAAAAGACGAAATCCGGGACCGCTACGGCCGAAACACGTTTGGCCAGTCCTGTCTGATAGCGCGCCGGCTGGTCGAACACGGTGTTCCTTATGTCACCATTAACTACAAGGGCTGGGACACGCATAAGCAGCACTTCGAAATCATGCGCCGCAAGCTGCCGGAAATGGACGCCGGCATGGCGACACTCTTGCAGGACCTGGCTGATCGCGGCCTGCTTGACAGCACGATTATATGGTGGAGCGGCGAGTTCGGACGAGGCCCGAAAATCCAGTGGGGCTCGCCCTGGAATGGCGGCCGGTCGCATTACGGCAAATGCTTCTCGGCGGTAGTTGCTGGCGGAGGCTTCAAAGGCGGCCACGTCGTCGGTTCTTCCGACGAAAAGGGCATGGAAGTCGCCGACCGCCCCGTGTACCCGGCAGACCTGAACGGCAGCATGTACACGCTGCTCGGCATCGATCCCGATGGCCCGATGCCAAACCCGCGGGGCCTGGACGTAAAAGTCATGCCCGCATCCGACAAAGGAGCCGGCCGACTCACGGAAATCATGTAAGCCGCCATGACGCCTCCCGGCATAGACCGTGGAGTTGCCGGGAAATTGGCCCATTCGACTGCGCTCAGGACAGACTTTGAATTGGCTTTGAATTGGCTTTGTTTTTTGGCTCCTCAAATCGGGCTTTATTCTCATATTCCCTTTTGACACAAGCGTTTATCTCCATTCGGCCATGCCACAAATTGGCTTTGTTTTTTCAATTCCTATTAACCGCGGAGTTCGCTGAGAACGCAGAGGAAACAAAATCTCCCAGCAAGCTACACCAACGCGAGTTTTTACATATCAAAAACCTCCGCGCCCTCGGCGTTCTCGGCGGTAAAATAACCTAATTGGCTTTGAATTGGCTTTGTTTTTTCAAATCGACTCATAGCCACGAAGCCGCTAAGGCACAAAGGATCAGAGATACTGATGTCATTGCGAGGCCCGAAGGGCCGTGGCAATCTCTTGCATCTTAAGTAAAAAGCCCTAATTCCGTTTGAGATTGGCTTTGAATTGGCTTTGTTTTTTCGCCCCCAAAATCGGTGTATATTTACATAATCCTTTCTTTACAAAACGTTTACGTCAATTCAGACATTTGGCAAATTGGCTTTGTTTTTTCAAATTAGCCACGAATTCACACGAATAAACACCGGATTTA
>CBDVBU010000405.1:0-3646 GCA_965372295.1 uncultured Phycisphaerae bacterium | reverse complement strand
CCGGCGATTTGTAATATTGTCAATTGATGATGTAATCTCAAACCGGTCAGTTTGCCGGAGTAGATTTCTTTTTGGGTAACTGCCTTGTTAATTTCATGGTCAATGTTTGCCTGATGTGCAGCAAGACGGTTATCTTGAAACATCTTCCTTATTCCGTTTTTGTTTACGTGGAAGATGATTTTAACTGCCCTCAATGCAAGCTTGTCATCAAACAGCCGTTTATGTCCCTTTGTATTCAGATATTCCATGAATGCTGACATGTCATTTTTTGCCTTTGCCGCATACTCCTGCATTTGATTGATATCCTTCCGGCGATAACCGTATGCTTGAAGATCGTTTATAATGTTGTTCTTTATAGTAATACTCTTATCCTTACTGACATAATCCAGGCTCCCATCACAATACTCGGGATCGTATCTTAGCCTCAGGTCGGTTGCAAACTCGAAGCAGGGCAGCAACATCCTGTCCAGTATAATCGCGGCGTTTTCATAATCATCACCCAATGCTCTTCTGATGATTGACTTTCTTAATTCCAGGACTTTTTCTTTTGCTCCTGTGAAATCATCCATCCATTCCGCATTTTCTTCACCCGGCCAAAGCAGCACCTGGGAATTAAACATGTTTGTACCGTAGTTCTCGTTCAGGTCCCGGACGGCCTTTCCCACGCCGGTCGCAATCTTCCTCGTGATAAGGTAAAACCAGAACCGCCACGAGGCCTTCTTTGCGATCTGCCTGGCTCCGTCAATTCTACCAAAGCCAACCTCATTCTTGATATTCGTCAAGGCTATATTTCCAATGTATTGCTCAAATAGCTTGACGTCGCTCTGGTCGAAATAAGCGCCGTCACACGCATCTTCATACAGATTCAGGCAGAAACCTATTTGTTTCGCCTGGCTCGATTGTGGCAAGGCGTGCCTTAAGGCGTAAACGGATGAGATGATATACCCTTCTCGTGACATTTCTATCTTGTCGGTAAGCGGTTTCTCGGTCATGATCGCCATGACAATATCGTCGATATCTTTTTCGTTTCTTGCCCCAAGGCGCTCCAGCACGCCTTTGTCCCATCCGGCAATCTTTTCCCTGAGATACTTCTTATCCGCGATAATCCGGTCGCGTTCCGCCAGCCTCTTCTCACGAGAGTATCTGATATCGGATTCGTACCAGAACACCTTGTCCCAGAGCACATCCAAGTGTTCGAGCATCTGCGACTTCCTGTAGTCTTCCATCAGATTCAGATCGTTCGCTTCTGCAATCGTCGCTAATTTCCTGGAAATCGTTCTGGGAATATATTTAATTCCGGCGCCGATGCCGAGCATTCCTCCACCCACGATGAACGGCGCAACGATTGCCTGTAATCCCGTAAAGCCGGGAAGCCCAAGATAGCTTGACAGGTAGCCGGATGAGGTAATGCCGGCGGTCCAAATCGTTGCTTTGGGACTCTTTCGCATCATTACCGTGCCGGCCCTGCTCAGAAGGTCCTGGGGACTAATCAGTCTCCAGAAATCCTTGAAAGGCTTGGCGCCTGGATTTTTCTGCTTTTTCATGCCCGAGACCTTTTGCGAAACTTAACGATCAGAAAAACATGTTTCAGGAAGAACCTTTGGAGACCCCGCCTGAGACAATAAAGGCCATCGCTTGCGAGCTTTCGATGCTCAATGGCTTGACCGCCTCTTTTGGAAAGAGCAAAACATTGCCGGCAAAGTTGTACGATTGAGGCACGTACACAGCGACGTAGTCTGAAAGCCCGAGGTTCTCAAGACTCTCTTGTGTTACGAATCCAACTACTTTTGCGGCTCCTCCGGGCACAAATGTGGCTATGACGGGCTTATCGAAACTCTTTTTCTCACCCGCGAACGCCTCAATCATATCCTTCACAGCCGAATAGAGCAGCTTGACCAATGGGAGCCCCTTAAAAACTTTCTCTACAAGAGCGAACAACCTTTTACCCAGGAAGTTCGACGCGATAAAACCGATCACGACAATCAATACAACTGTAAGCAAGAGCCCCAATCCGGGAAAATATTTGGGTAAGAAATCACGGAATACGGCATCCAAACTGGTAAACGCCCACACAAGCAAAAAAACGGTCAGAGCCATAGGGACAAAAATCACAAGGCCTTTAAGGAAATACTCGACAAGTTTCTTCATTTCATAACTCCCAAAAGAATCTTTTAAGTGATAAATCGAAAATTTAAGCCGGCCATATCCGCACCGGCGTGAACCGCCTTCCAGAATTCGTGAATGGTGCCTTTAGGAATGACTGCGATTGTCAAACGCTCATTTTCGCTCGTGACATCTTTTTTGCTGCATCCTGCCATACAGAAGCAGAATGCAAAAGCAAGCGAAAGGATTGTTGTTGCCCGTATCATGCTATACTCCCTGCAGATTGTGTTCAATCTCTCCCGGATCCGATCCGGATTTGAGCATATCTCAAATTCGGACTGTCATCGGCAATACCAAAGATGTCTATGATGTCGGATGGTTTTGATCCGCCGCGTGGTGTGTTCGTAAAGAAATTGCCGAACGGATGCTTCAGGTCGATACGCTCGAACTTCGGCTTATTTTTGCCTGCCGGCACTCGACCGAGAAAATTGCCGTATGTGCGTTGTCCTTTCTCGATGCCCGTGCCGGCTGCGATTACATAAAGCTTTCCTGCACCGCTGATATGAAAACGGCCGAAAGAAGGCTCAAAACCTGTCGGTCCGCAGGGTTTCTCGGCCAGTGACCGGCGTGAGAGAACTTTGCCGTCTTTGACAATAACATACTCCAGGCAGGTCTTCATCGTCTCGCCCGGGAAGTACTTGTCGCGGATGAATTCGTATTGGTGCGGCTGCTTTGTATATAGCAGGTGTGCGGCGCCCGCCTGGTCGATGTAAAGATCGAGATTGCGAAGATGCCCACCCGTCTTTTCAACGGTGTCGATTTCAATCGGGGCACTGAAACCGGTCGTTCTAATATTATCGGTGTGTGTGTAAAACAGCCGCCGGAAGACATAATCCCACTTGCGTTTCAATTTCTCGAATTTCAGCTTCTGCCACTCTTTAACCGGCTCGACAATATCGCCAATCGCCATCACGTGAGCCGAACCGTCCCGCAAAGCGACCTGGGGATAGCAAGACCTGATGGGAAATGTAATGGTCTCTTTTTGATGCCATTGGCCGTTGCTATCACGGTAGGAAACGAATTGTTCGCTGGTCTTGGCGTTTATGTTCAAGAGCAAGAGTTCGCCGTTAGCTCCATCGGCGGCAAAACCCCTGTAGGAATGGTCGGTGAAATAGGTCCCATCGTCCCACGCCGGCGTGTGGACTTTCGCCGACCCGGTGGGATTGGTAGGATCGAACTCAAGTACAAGCGGCTTGCACGGCCCGTATTTCGTGCCGGCAGGTTCTGTGGAAGGATTGACCGACAGAAAAACAGGCCCTCCTTGAAAAACCGCCAATGGGCATGGCTCTCGTTGTCGATATTCTTTCTCGGCTTGCTCAAGCTTCCAGCCGTCTGCCGAACGATGCCACAACTGCCAGCGCGTATTGCAGAGCAGCGGGACATTCTCGCTGGTCTCGATGACCGAAAGATAAACGTTGCCGCCTTGTCGTGCGATAACCGTCGAGCCGTAGCACCACAAAGGCCCCGCGCCGTTATTCGCCGG
>CBDVBU010000404.1:0-3652 GCA_965372295.1 uncultured Phycisphaerae bacterium | reverse complement strand
TTTCCGGTATATCAATCCAGCAGCGATCTCTACATAATGGATCTTTCAACGGGCGGATATCGAAGCCTTACCATTAACAGCAAATATTCCGAATCTTGGCACAGTTGGTCGAGTAACGGCAAGTGGATAGCGTTCAGCAGCAAGCGTCAGGATGGACTTTTCACGAGGACGTATCTGAGCTATGTTGACGATGATGGCAAGGTTTACAAACCTTTTGTATTGCCGCAACGAGACCCGATATACTACGACTCGCTGCTGGAAACGTACAGTGTTCCTGAGTTGATCACAGGCAGAATAAAAGTGGAAAAATCCCTGCTTGGCCGGGCCGCCCGTGGTAAGGAAAGTATTTCAGTTGATATCCCTATTACGTCAGCCACTCCAAAGGTCAAAGAATCCGAGCCCTGGCAAGAGCGTGAATAGGTAATAGAACAGCGAGCTATTAATGGTTTTGGAATACAGAACAATGTTACGCAGGAAAAGCCGATTGTTGCTCGGCGTGATATTCTTTTTGCTCTGCTATTTTTACGTATGGAAATTTATTAAGCCGCACCTGATCTATCACGGTTTTGGCACTATCATACCTGATGTCCCTTTATTCTCTACCGGATGGCAGTTTCTGAGAGACTCGCTTGACATCCCCGGCGGATTGACTTTTTATGCATACGGTTTTCTTTCACAGTGGTACTACTACTCATGGCTGGGAGCGTTGGTTGTCGTTCTTGTTGCTTTGTGCCTCTGTGAGCTTTCAAGACAGCATTATATTCATGCCGATCATCCTCGTTCGACCATTTTGCACTATTTTCCGGCCATCATGATAATTCTATCATACAATCAGTACGGCCATCCACTTGCCGCCTGCCTGGCCTCTTCTGTGGGATTGCTGTTTTCGTTTGTCTTCGAGAGAATGCCTTTGCGCAGGGGCCCGATTCGCATGGTGGTTTTCTGTTTTATGGCAGCAATTTGCTATTGCCTCGCAGGCGCCGGAGGTGTAATAGTTTTTTCGCTCATGACAACAGTCTATTTACTTTTTCTCCGTTGGGATTGGCTGTCGGTAGCCTTCACACTGCCGGCGGCAGCAGCTATCATCCGGGCTCTTGCTGAATACGTATTTCATATATCACCCAAACAGGCATTCCTGGTATTAACACCTTTCTCTCGGAATATGACTGTAGGCATGGGGACGCTCTCGAAGGTTTCGGTTGTAATGCTGTACGCCTTCGTGCCTGTCACAATTTCACTGATATGCTTGTGGAGAATGTTGTTCCGCAAGGTTGAAGATACCCGTGCAGTTCATCCTAATAAGACAAAGAGCAACAAGACACGCAAGGTCGGCAGGTCCCGTGGGGCATCCCTGGCATACTTCAAGAAACTTATAATGCCTGTTATTCCAGTAGCTGTGATGACCGTCGGTCTGTATTTGAGCTACGACAAGACGCATAGGCAAATCGTCCTGATGAACTCTCTTTCCCGGCAGGGGCGATGGCCTGAAGTTCTTGAGCTCGGCAACCGTCTGCCGAAAAATATTTACAACATCTACTGCAATCACGACATCAATCGAGCCTTGTATTATTCCGGCAGATTGGCCTACGATATGTTATATTTCCCGCAAAATCCCCATGCTTTTTTGCTCACACATGCGAAAGAAGAATCTTCTATGAAACAATTGAAAATGTGTGATACCTTCATAGAGTTGGGAAACGTTGACTACGCAGAGAAAATGGCTTCCGAGTTCCTGGTTGAAAAAGGTGGCGCCGGCATAGTACTGGAAAAGCTCGCCTGGATCAACATTATGAAAGAACAGGAATGTACGGCTCGAATATATCTCAACGCCCTGAAGAAGGACCTGATATATCGCCACAGAGCAGCCTCAATGCTAAGTAGTCTCGAGAGCGGTTTTGAAGCTGACGAGGCCGCCCACATTCGCCGGGTCAATTCGTACATACGAAGGAATGGAAATGCCAGGCTCAACAAAGAATCCATAGAGGAAATGCTGACGGGGCTGCTGGAGCACAATCCCGGCAATAGAATGGCATTCGAGTACCTTATGGCTTGCTACCTCTTCGCCGGTCAACTTGACAAGATCGCGGAGAATATCGGGCGCCTTAATCACCTCGGATATCAGGATGTCCCAACCCTATATGAAGAGGCAATGCTGATATACTATGGTTTGCGTGGCCGGAAATTGAATTTGAACGAGCTCAACGTAAAGCGTGAAACAATTGAAAGATATAAGCGGTTCGTTCAGCTCTGCAATTCAATGCCGGCGCAGAATCAACAAGTTGTACTCCAGCGCCTGATCGGCGAGTTCGGCACAAGCTATTTCTTTTACTACTACAAGCTTACAACGTCGAGACTGGCAAAGACACCTCAAAGCTGATATAATCCACATGTGCCGGACCGTTGATTGGAGACATCTTTTTTGAGAATCGATATGACTGATGTCACGCGCATTTTGAATGCAATCGAACAAGGCGATGCTAAGGCTGCAGATGAGCTACTCCCGCTGGTGTACGAGGAACTGCGCCTTCTTGCTAATCAGAAGATGCACTCCGAAGCGCCGGGGCAGACGTTGCAGGCAACAGCATTGGTACATGAAGCATATATACGGTTGGTGGGATTGGAAAAACAAAATTGGCAGAGCAAAGGACATTTCTTCATGGCTGCGGCTGAGGCAATGAAACGTGTTTTGGTTGATTATGCAAGGCGGAAAAAGAGCCTTAAACGTGGCGGCGGCCATGAAAAAGTTCCGCTCGACGACGTGAATATACCACAAAATAACCTTCCACTATCCGACGATTTGATTGACTTAGACGAAGCTTTGGAAAAGCTGTCCAAGATAGACCGGATCAAAGCAGATCTCGTCAAGCTTCGATATTTCGCAGGTCTGACGGGCGAGCAGGCGGCCAAGACACTTGGCATTTCTCATGCCACAGCAGAACGATACTGGGATTATGCCTGTTCGTGGTTACGGTTTGAAATCATCAGGAATCGCCAAAAACGTTTTTACTGAAAGTTTTTTTGAAAATCGATATTTTCCTGAGGGAATTATCCAGCCAATTTACGCTTATATATTATAGAGGCATTGTGAGGAACGACTCATGGTCAATAAGTCAAAAAGTGAAGAAGATATTTACTACGCTGCTCTTAAAGAGCCACCCGATGGCCGGTCGGCCTATGTTAAGGCCGCCTGTGGCGACAATCCGGAGATGCTTGAGCGTGTAGAATCTTTGCTTAAGATTCGGGAAGACGGAAGCAATTTTCTCGAATCACCCCTTTTCATAGACCAACCGCTGCTGAACACATCCCTTCAGGAGCAGCCTGGTACAATCATCGATCGATACAAGCTGTTGGAAAAAATAGGCGAGGGCGGCATGGCCGTGGTTTATATGGCCGAGCAGGAAAAGCCGATTCGCCGGAAAGTCGCATTGAAAATCATCAAATTGGGTATGGATACCAAGCAAGTTATTGCCCGATTCGAAGCCGAGCGCCAGGCTCTGGCGTTGCTGGATCATCCGAATATCTCCAAAGTCTTCGACGCCGGCGCCACGGAGGCAGGCCGGCCATACTTTGTGATGGAACTTGTCCATGGTGTGACCGTCACCGAGTACTGCGACAAGAACAACCTCAGCATCAAAGACCGACTGACCCTATT
>CBDVBU010000403.1:0-3661 GCA_965372295.1 uncultured Phycisphaerae bacterium | reverse complement strand
AACCACCGACACACGGATTTTCAGTCCGTTGCTCTACCAACTGAGCTACCTGCCCGCCAGGATCAGATCCCAGCTACGTAAACGTAAATTTAACAGAAAAAACTGATATTGCAAGGAAATTAGGCTATAATTTTACCGAATTAGATAGGATAAATATTATCTTTAGAAAATTGTTCGTGTTATTCACCATTGCTTTTCTGTGGCATTCTTTCATAAATAACTCAGCGGATACCGGAACGCAGCTTATCGGCAAGGAAATCGATGCCGAGGCCCAGCGGTTCGTTGAAATATCCGCCGTGCCGGCAAAAACTTCTATCGTATCAGCGCACAGAAACCGGCTAAACAGATAGAACCAATAGCGGCAATATGATCAATCCGCAGCGATTGAAAGTGTCTGGCAGGAGGTAATCGCCCGGGAAAGCCCGCTGATTACGGCGGAAATTCTGCTTATCTCATCGGCGGTCAGCTTGTTCTCCGATGAGTGGTAAACCAGAATGAAACCTAATGACGAGCCGAGAAGGCCCAGGGGAATTGTCACTGCGGAGATTTTGTTTAATTCATTCAAGTTGCCCTGCAGGCCCATTGCGAACATATCGTCGAGATTGCACACCTTGTTCGACTTGGAGATATTGTCCATCAGTTCCGGGGTAAAACAACCCTCGATATATTGCTTTTCAATGGCTATTGGCCGGCCGCTCTCGAACATATACAATTCGAAGTTTTCTTCCTGACGCAGAAAGAAGGTGATATTAACATCCGCATTTTCGGCTTTAGTAAATTCGACGGCGGTATACAGCAACTTGTTCAGGTCGGTTGTCCCGATGATTGACTCGTAGAAATTCGCTACAAAACTTATGATGCCAAGCCTTTTGATAAAGTTCCTCTGGGCTGCAATAAGGTCGTTGCAGAGTATATCGATTTTCTGGTTCTGCTTTTTGTGATCTTTGTTCAGCTTCTTTATCAGCAGGCGCAGCCTTCTATGTCTTAGTTTATCGTCCACAATTCCTCACTCTTTTGATAGGTCAATGAAATTAGTAATACTTCCAGGATTTCCTAAGTTCGGCTTAATGAAAGCCCGGCTTTAGGGAGCAAATCGGGATTTAAGGACTTACTGTGGGTAGCCCTATAAACAACGGCTTATCAGCTTTGCAGTTATTGACGCCGGCCCGGTAAAGCAGATCAACCAAAATAACGTGTATCGTTTTTGTCCCGTTTTCGGACTTGTTACTAAATGAATCAATTCAGAGTCGGGTAAACGATCTCGCCTCTCGCCTGGTCGAGCGTGTTTTCATACGATCCGTAAAATTCGCTGTTGCAGTCGAGCCATAGCGTCAAACGGTGAAAATCTTCCTCTGAGAGTTTCACGCCGTAGTGTTGCTCATCCATAAATTTGAGCAAACCGGAGACCCGTGCTCCAAACGCCCCGGCAATAGTTCTGCTGCCGCCGTGGACTCCCGTGTTGATTGATCCGTTGCTGACGTGGAAATAGAAGCCGTACTTCTCAGCGAGATTATTGTACGAGCGCGTCCATCCGTTCTTGCCTTCGACAAAGCCCGTCAGGTCCGGCGCTTCTTCGCTGCGATGACAGCTAACGCAATTGCGATCCAGCGCCGGCTGTACAAGCCGGACATAGTTGAAAGGATTCGAGCCGTCCACATCGGGTTGTATTTTCGAAGGCGCCCTGCGAAGGGCGAGCGGCGTTACTGCGGATCGTTTCGGCGCCCGGCCTTTAGGCTCGTGACAACCCAGACAAGTCAACTGTTCCCCGGGGTGAACATAAGTGCCCGACCTCATTGATTGAATCGCCATGCCACGATTATCGAGAGCCTGGAAGTAAATCAACTTGCCGGCGGGAACTTCGAAATATGCGCTGCCGTCGGCCTCGACGGGAACGGTCCCGAGCACCGCCCGGGCGTTCGTCTGGTTGGCGACTCCGATGCGGGGTTGATTCGGTGGAGGCGTTGTCTTCGGTAATACCTGGATGATTCGCAGCGCCGCAACTCTGGCGCCCTCGGGCCACTCAAAATCGCTGTTATAAACGTTAATTACTGTAATGGTTTCCTGTGGGTGTATGCCACCTGCATTCTTTTTATCGTCAGCGGTCTGAACTGTTCTGGTAGGAATCACTGGCGGTTTACTTCTCGGACGCAGCGGAATCGGACTCAAGCACGAGATGGACGGGTCGCGGTAAATAAGTTCTTTGTTACCGAAGCTGTCTATCCAGTAAATGCCGTGGTTCTTTGCGTCTCTATCGTATACGCATAGAAAGTCATCTTCACTAAGCGGCCAGGCTGTTCCGTAAACCATGCAATCCTTTATGGGCCTGATGTGCCTCTCGGCTTCTGGGAATGGCACTTCCGGCGTAATGCGAGTTAATTGCGACGACATACCATCATCATCGAGGCGCTGGTCGATTATTACCAGCGAGCCGAAAGCGTTGCCGTGGTGCGCCGCGGCGGTAGCAACGAATTTATGCGAGCCCGGAATTGCACGAATGCTCATCTCCATCCAGGGCCTAGTTTCACGCCGGACCGGATAATTGCCGTGAAAAGAACGAGGATCACGACCATCCGGAAAGCAGGTCCATATATGATGTGCAATATTTGTGTCGCGATCCACATAATCCCAGCGTGTATAGACTACCATGCCGTCATTTGTCACGCTCGGGTGCCATTCATGCGTTTCGTGATAGCTGAAAAGAATAAAGTCACTTCCGTCCGCCGCCATCGAGTGCAGCGCGTATGTGGGACAATGCCGGCCGCAACGGAGGTATCCGCCGCGACGCTCCGTGATGAACACAATCCTGCCGTTAGGCAGAAAGCACGGATCGAAGTCGTCGCTGTCTCCGTCGGTCAACTGGACGAGTCCACTGCCGTCGGCGTTGACCTTGAAGATGTGATAACTAATCTCCAGGCTCCACTCGTATGCCTCTTTGCCGCGGTACTTCTCGTATGCCCTGGCTTGTGTGTATGCGAAGAGGATCGTCTTGCCGTCATAAGACAACTCGGGCGAGAGGAAGGCGCCGGTGGAAAGATTGTCGCCGTCCAGCCTGCCGCGCTCGACGACAGAGTTTTGAAGAACATTGGTCAGCCTGGGATTTTCGCCGAAGGGGTCGGAGAGGACAAAGAGTCCGCCGCCTGGTCTGGCGTTACAGCCGTAGTATTGGTCGCACATGTGGAAGACGCCGACCGAGTCGTGCCGCTTTACAAAAAGAATCTTGTCGAAATCCAGCAGCGGGTTGCAGAACGCTATTTCACGAACCGCCCGGCGAACATCCAGGTATATGTCCCGTCGATCATCGGCGGTTGATGCTGTATCTGTCAGACGAGCCTCAAGTCGGCGCAGTTCTGTCACCAATGGCTCCAGCCGGGACTCGGACGCAGACAGGCCGCGCAAACGCTCGGCGAGTTTGTACCCTCGAATGATAAGCTGGTTCGTATGCGCCGGAGAGAATCGGCCGCCCGTATCAACTTCTGCCGCTTGCGATTCATTCGTTCCGCCGGAAATGAACTCTACATCCGCCCTTATCCAGTCGGCCTCTATAAGCCTGCCGACAGACTCCGAGACGTCAATTGTTGATCCATGAAGCGGACAGACAAGTGAAATGAAGATAGCAAGCGTCCAAACACCAACCCCCAGACAAATGCGATCCATAGCCCGG
>CBDVBU010000402.1:0-3689 GCA_965372295.1 uncultured Phycisphaerae bacterium | reverse complement strand
ATAACAAGTAGGTATATTATTATCTATCTGCAGGACAGTCAAGCTCTTTTTAGGGTTTGTTTCAAAGTTTTGCCGTTGACGGAAGGCTTTCGATCGTCGATGATATTCGGGATCGAGGTTCCCTCGCTCAAATTTAATGTAATGCCGGAAAGGCTTTTATAAACAATTGAAAGGGATTCAGCCATGCGTAGATTCTGTTTTATTTTAATGATCGTATTTTTGTTCTGCTCTCAGCAGGCATTTTCACAGAAGGCCCCGACTGGCAACCCGAAGGATTTCAAGGTCAAGACGTGTCTGCATTCGGTCAGCTATGCCGGTTTCTGGCGGGGGCAGGCCCGGCTGAGCATCGATGATTTTCTGGACAAGGCAAAAGAACTCGGATTCGACGGCGTGATGATTATGGCGAAGAGGCCTCATGTTTCTGTTTTGGATTACGATGCCGCCGCTCGAAGGACGCTGCGGCGTAAAATAGAAGGCCTCGGTCTCGAACTGGTCTGCCTGGCGGGATACACGGATTTCACCGCGGGCGCTGACAAGGCCGGCATTCCCAATGTGGAAATTCAGGCGGCATACGTCGGAGAATTGGCCAAGCTCGCGCGCGATCTGGGAACCGACATGGTGCGAGTCTTTACCGGCTACGAACGGCCCGGCTTGCCCTTTGACAAGCAGTATGCGCTGGTAGTCCAGGGATTAAAACTTGCCGGGCAGAAGGCGGCCGAGCATGGAGTGACACTGGCCGTGCAGAATCATCACGACATTGCATCGCACCACGATACGATGTACTGGCTGCTCAAAGAAGTCAATCTGCCGAACGTCAAGGCCGCTTTTGACGCCTGGACGCCGACGCTGGAAGGTTTAAGTCCTGAAGAAATCAGGGCCGCCGTCTTGAAGATGAAGCCTTTTATCGTTCACACAACCGCAGCGCAGTACGTGCGGCTGCCGCGGTTCCATTACGAACACACTATGACGAATTTCGTACAGGATGAGACCATAATCCGTGCCGTGCCGATGGATCGGGGCTTTATCGACTACAAGACTTTTATCAACAGCTTGAAGGAAATCGGCTACCAGGGATACATCGCGTACGAGATGTGCGAGGTGCTGGACGGCGGCGGTGGCATTGAAAACCTGGACAGGACGGCGAAGAACTTCCTCGATTACGTGAAGGATCTTTGAGCACGAATTCCTTCCCGTGACGAATCGCCGCCGGTAAGCTTTACACGATCCGGGAATCGACTTTAGCTGGAGGTGCACGGCATGAAAACGCTTACTCGAAGATCGTTCCTCAAGCGTACAACGCAACTGGCGGCATCGACGATTACCGTTCCTTATGTTGTGCCGTCGTCGGCATTGGGTAAGGGCGGCACGACCGCGCCGAGCGAGCGGCTTACTATGGGTGCTATCGGCATTGGCGGTCAGGGTATGCACAATCTGCGGAATTTTCTTACCTGTGACGATCTGCGCATTCTGGCCGTCTGCGACGTCGATACGAAGCACCGGACCAAGGCAAAAGACACGGTCGATTCGGCGTACGGCAGCAAAGACTGCTCGGCGTACAACGATTTCCGTGAGATACTCGCTTGCGGTGACATTGATACGGTACTGATAGCAACGCCGGACCACTGGCACGCCATTCTTTCCATCGAAGCCGCTAAGGCCGGCAAGGACATCTATTGCGAAAAACCGATTTCCCTGACCATCGCCGAAGGCAGGGCCGTGGCCGATACGGTCAAGCGATACGGGACCGTCTATCAGTCCGGCACGCAGCGTCGAAGCAACGCCTGTTTTCGTTTTGCTGTGGAAGTCGCCAGAAACGGCATGCTCGGCCGGCTCAAAACTCTGCACTGCTACTATCATAACGGCCCGACCTGTCCGCCGCAGAAGCCCGAACCGGTGCCGGAAGGTTTTGACTACGACATGTGGCTCGGGCTCGCTCCCTTCGAGGCGTACACGCCGAAGCGATGTCACGGCTCTTTTCGATGGCTCTACGATTACTCCGGCGGACAATTGACTGATCTCGGAGCGCATTTTAACGACCTGGCCCAGTGGGCGAACGGCAGCCAGCACACAGGCCCGATAGAGTACGAAGGCCGGGCCGAATTTCCCAGGGACGGCCTGTTCAATACGCCCGTGCGTTTCGAGGTGGTCGCGACATACGCCGACGGCGTCAAGATGATCTATCACGACGAAACCGAGCCCGGCAGAGGCCCCAGGGGAAACAAGTTCGTCGGCGCCGATGGCTGGGTCAGCGTCGATGACACCGGCAAAGTCACCGCGTCGAGCAAGGCGATTATGCAAAAGCTCAAAGTTGCCCGGAGGGGCTATGAGTATATGATGGGCCATCATCGTAATTTTCTTGATTGCGTCAAAACTCGCCGGACGCCGATATCCGATGCCGAGGTTTCGCACCGCTCGGTCACGACATGTCACGCCGGCAATATCTGCCTGCGGCTCGGCCGCAACCTACGATGGGATCCTGAGAAAGAGCGATTCCTCAACGACGAGATGGCCAACAGAATGCTCGCAAGAGCGATGAGGTCACCCTGGTTATAGCCCGGTCAAGCCTCGATCAGATCCCACAGCCTGTTCAGCGATTCGATTGTCTTCTGCAGAGCGGCATCGTTATCCATCTGACGGAGTTCCTGGTTGAACGGTTCGCATTCCACCGGACCGTCGTAGCCGATTTTCACCATTGCGTTGATGAATCCTTTCAGGTCTATCACGCCCGTAGTCGCCGGCAAAGCGCGCCGGCTATCGATCTGCTTATCGACGTCGATTCCCGCCGGGGCGTCGTTGACATGAACATGAACAATGTCATTGTTCGACAGTTCGAGTAATTCGTCAATCGTCCCGTGCGAAGTGTACCAGTGCCAGCTATCCATCAGGAGCCCCATGTTCCCCGTGCCGATTGCCTCGACCAGCTCCATCATCTCGATCTGGGTGCTTATGAAAGGAAAGCGACTTCGCGAGCGGGAGGTTCTCGGCCCGACGAATTCCAGGCCCAGCCTGATGTCGTTGTCTTTAAACACCTTTGCAATTTCACGGAAGCGCTTTGTGAGCAGATCGAAATGTTGCCGGTACGTCAGTTGCCTGTGGCCCGGCATAATCCAGGTCGCCACGCGCGTTACGCCCAACTGTTTGAGGACGCCCGCCTGCCTGGGTAGCCGCGCCAGGTCGTTTTTGAATCGCTCCTCATCTCTACGAAATTCCACAGGCAAACCGCCAGCCCCGTATCGAACGCCCTTTTCCTTCATCAACTGGAGCCATTCGCGGATTTCCGAGGCGGACTTGTTCTGGAATTCGTTCAAATTGGGGGTGATACTGTCGAAGCCGTATTTCACTGCATATTCCAGCGCCTGTTGCTGGTTGGCCCGCACGCCGATATGACCGGGCGCCATGTTCTTATAGAACTTGACTTTGCCTTTTGCCTGTGAGGCCCGGCTGAATGGCCCGGCAAAGTGCAGCGCCGTCGCGGCAATAGCCGACCGGCAGAACGTACGTCTCGATATTGCCTTTGGTTGCATAATTTTTGGCTCGGTCATAATCGTTTCTCCAATCCAGGATTTCCCGTATGGCTTTTGCTCAACTTCGCCGCTGAGCCTGATAGACAATAGACTATCAGGTCTGCCTCGGATATTCAAGCTTCCCGGCTGCAACTCGGCTCCCAAAATTGGCTTTGTTTTTTCAAA
>CBDVBU010000401.1:0-3707 GCA_965372295.1 uncultured Phycisphaerae bacterium | reverse complement strand
ATTCGCCACGGCGCCCACAAGTTTTTATGTTCCATAATTCGTTTCTCGTTTCGTGATTTGCAAGATGTACAATCTAATCTTCAAGGAGATTCATTGTCAGATTTTGTTTGATTGTTATTTTCGGATTTACGCCGGGCAGAGGTATTAGCAAAGATGTCTTTAATTGCATTTCGTACTGTTGCTTGTATTGCTCGGTTCTGCCGGCATCGAGATTAAACAGTTCTTCGCCCCTGCCCTGCAAACTAAGGACCTGGTAGTTTCTGTAGAATCCGAAGGCCCCGGCCACTTGGAACGTGCCGGAATAAGGTATCGGCCAGTCGCGCGGGGCCGATTCGGCTATCTCATAAGAGCTGCTTATCACGGCGAGCCGGCCTTTTTCGCCCGGGCGAATTTCATCGAGCCTGTAAGTGACGTCTCTTGCTTTGCGCATCACCATCGGAGTGGGAACGGAGAGTTTCGACTTCCAGCTTTGTCCGACCGCCAGGCCCTGGGAAGGTTTGTCTATGCTGGAAACCGCGTCCCACAGGAACCACTGCGTGGCAACGACGTCGCCGATCATATCAGGTTCCTTAATCCTGCCCTGATCGGTGTTTGCTCGGAAGGCTTTTTTGCCGATCTCTTTTAGTAACTCATCCAATTGAGAGTAATCTTCTATTTTACCCGTAGGCCCGACGGCGAGCGTGAAAGTCCTGCCGGCGAGACTTTCCACTGCGTCCCTGCCCGGGCCTTTGCTTCGCGCCACTTTCACCAATTCACAGACTGCCTTGACGGTTGTAAGGCCGTAGGGATCGATTTCGATTGGTGTATAAGCCATTATGATTTCCAGCGATTCGGAAGATTTACTGGAAACAGGTCTGCCTGATCGAGATGCCTTTGCTGTCGTGTCCCAATCGACGGTTATTTCTCTGCCGGAGACGAACTTGTATCGCAAAGTTTGGCCGGCCTGGAAATCTACTGTAAAAAGCTCTCCCTGTTCGCCTAACAATTCTTCTTCTCCGGCTGTCGGCTTACATCCCGCCAGAATGCTCAGAACCAAAGCCGTCAGAATTAGTAGCGTGGCCTTCAACTTTGTTCCTTTCAAGTGAGTTCGCAGAAGACAAACGGCCAGCCGCGAACGATTAAGCGATTCTAATCAATTTTTTCGATGCTAAAGGCACGAACGGCGGTCATTTTCAACGCGGCAGGCTGTTCGTTCTCCTTCGGATTCGGATCGACGATTAGCCATTCTGTAGTAAGATTTTCACGGTATTCTTCGATTTTGCCTTCGGTTACGTCCAGCTTGAGCAGGCCCGTATAAGTTTCGGTATTGTCGGACATGCTTGCGAAGAAAGATGCTGACTGTTCTTTGTGCAGCTCCTTGGCATATTCGGCTGAGGGAACTGCTTCCATCCGGGCAATCGCAATCCGGCGATTATCCACGTCTTTGATTTCTTTTAGTGTATAGATTTTTTCGTACGCCTTTGAGCCCATCATACTGAAGGAAAAGCTCTCTATCCTGCTCCAGTTCTCGCCAGTGAGCATTTGATTTTTGTCGGCAGCGGGCAGGGCTGGAATTGTGTGCCGTTCCATGATTGCTTTGAGAGACAGGAGGTTGGCAGCCGTTTTGTTGGCGGAAGAATCTCCCTTGACGGCGGCTCGGGCATCATTTGCGTCGATAAGTTTTGAAACCTGTCCGGAAGCCGTGAGTTCTATCGTATAACTTTGCCCGATCAGTTTGCTTAGAGGATTTTGCCGGTCTTCTTGCCTGGAGCTGTCGAAATCCATCGTGATGTCGTTTTTGACCTTTGCCAGATACTTTAGCTCCTTGATTGTCATCTTTGCGACGGCATTGTCTCTATCATCGGTGCTTTGTATCTGCTGTGTGAAAGTAACTTCGATTTTTCTGCCGGTATGCCCACCCGTGAAGCCTTTCGGTTTTTTTGAATCAGCACTTTCCCATATAACGCTATTATCAGTTTCTGTTGTTACCTTATAGGTTGTTGAATCTTGCGGGGTGAATTTTAACGCCAATTTCACAGTCGGCTTCTGTTTTTCGAGTTCGACCTTGGCCGGAGCGGTTTTTTGAGGCTCGACTTTGGTCTGAGCAGGTTCCTCGGCAAGCTTAGTGCAACCAGCAGTTAAAAGCAGGATGCAAAGTACAAAACTCGCTGCGAAACCGAATATTCTGATCTGCTTCATTATCTATTCTCCCGTAAGTTCTCATTAAGAGCCTATCCGAATTACCCTTTAGCGTTTGTCATTCTGAGGCGAAGCCGAAGAATCTGGGCTTGATACCGCCGTTCTCTACCCAGATGCTTCGCTTCGTTCAGCATGACAACGTAAGAATGTGTTCTCATTCTGTTGGGTGCTCTAAGTAACATTTTGTGCCGTTTATTATATGTTTTATCCTGTTTGAAACAACCGATTTTTCTTTATCCGAGCTTTATAAAAGGTTAAAATACGGATTTGAAAATTTTTAATCGATGTGCTAAGCGATTTTGGAGAAACAAGATTATGAAAAGCGATACAGTCAAGAAGGGTTTCCAGCGGGCGCCGCATCGCGGCCTGCTTCATGCCTGCGGTCTCAATGAGGCCGACATTAACAAGCCGTTTATCGGCGTTGCCAACAGCTTCTGTGAAATCGTACCGGGGCACGTCCATCTCGATAAGGTGGCCCAGGTAGTCAAGGCCGCCATTAGAGGCGCGGGCGGAACCGCTTTTGAATTCAATACTATCGCAGTCTGCGATGGGATTGCCATGGGCCATACAGGTATGAAGTATTCTCTGGCCTCGCGAGAGATTATCGCCGATTCGGTCGAGACGATGGCACGTGCTCACTGTTTCGATGCGCTTGTATGCATCCCTAACTGCGACAAAATCATTCCCGGGATGCTGATGGCGGCGGTCAGGCTGAATATCCCGACAATATTCGTCTCAGGCGGGCCCATGAAAGCGGGCAAAACAAAAGAGGGAAAAACCGTCGACCTTATCAGCATATTCGAGGGCGTTGCCGAGTTCAATGCCGGCAAGATAACCGAGGAGCAGCTCAAGGAGCTTGAGATGACCGGCTGCCCCACCCAGGGAAGCTGTTCCGGGATGTTCACGGCTAATTCGATGAACTGCCTTTGCGAGGCGATTGGAATAGCGCTGCCCGGCAACGGCACGATCCTTGCCGTCGATCCCAAACGCCAGCAACTTTACAAATCAGCGGGTAAACAGATTATGACGCTCATTGAAAAGGACATTAAACCGCTGGACGTTGTAACCGAAGAGTCGCTTGATAACGCACTTGTTCTGGATATGGCTATGGGTGGCTCGACCAATACTGTGCTGCACAGTCTTGCGGTGGCCAACGAAGCCGGCGTCAAATACGACCTCGAACGCATCAATGCAATCTCGGCGAAATGCCCGAATATATGCAAGGTTTCGCCGTCCAGCGAGATTCACATCGAGGACGTGGATGCCGCCGGCGGTATCAGTGCTATTCTAAACGAGGTCAGCAAAGTGCCGAATCTGCTGAATCTCGATTGCCCGACCGTGACCGGCAAAACCCTCGGCGAAAACATTGCCGGGGCCGAAATTAAAAACACTGAGGTCATCCATACGCTCGATAATGCATACTCGAAGACCGGCGGACTGGCCATTCTTACCGGTAATCTCGCGCCCAATGGCGGCGTGGTGAAATCTGCCGGTGTCGCTCCTGAAATGCTTGTTCATTCCGGCCCGGC
>CBDVBU010000400.1:0-3718 GCA_965372295.1 uncultured Phycisphaerae bacterium | reverse complement strand
TGCACTTTGTCCACGACCCGTTTCTCAACCGACGGCGCAAACGGCCCCGGCAGGTCCGTGTATCGCATCGCGCCACCGCCTTCATAGCCACCTTCGTTCAGGACGCGAAGCGAAGGTAAGTAACCGAAAACGTCATTCGAGTAGGCGGCCACCCAGACCGCCCGGCCGGGCAGTTCCGACTTCAAACGCAGCGAGTAGTCCACGACGACCTCGCCGGCCAGAGCGACCATCGTCAGGTCGTCGCCGAACCGGACGACCTGCACCAAATACGGATAAGTCGTCCGAATGGCCCCATTTTGCTTAAGCTCTTCCAGCAGCACCTGTGCATGTCGGCGTTCATATTTATTGTCAGACTTCGCTTGCTCTTCGAGCTGCTCGCGGCTGGGGGGCGTCGCAAATTCGAGCGTCACCGTATCGATGCCCGCTCGAATCGGCCCGGCGACGGATCGTGCTCGCGGGGCCAGTGCGGCTTCGACGCCGTTGGCCAGAGCACGGCCGTGCTGCTTGCAATAATCGAGGGTCTTAGGCCCGCCGCGAGGGTACGGATTTTGGTCGCCGCCGCAGCCGGCCACAAACAGGGCGGTCGTTCCGGGATGGGCCTGCTCTATGTACTCCTGGGCGAAGCCGGCGTAGTCGCCGCAGAACTGGTAGAAGCTGAGGGTCGTGCAATGACAGGTGTATCCGAACAGCACGGCTCGCAGTTTGCCGTCCGGGCTATCGATGCGCAGGACGGGGACATCGTGGTCGACCGGGCCGTCAGGATTCGGACTGTTCCGAACACCCGTCTCGGTTTTCAATCGCCGGTTCATAGCGAAGCCCGCGCGAGCGTGCGTGTAGCCCAGCTTTGCCGGGGCAAGGTTTTCAATCGCCCGGCCGATCATTTCCAGCAGTTTGTTCTGAAGATCGTCCACGTACTTATTACTTTGTTGAATTTGCTCCGGCGAAAGACCGTATAAAGTGTTGCCGTAGATGGAATACCTCGTTTCGCGAATTACCGGGCCGGAATGTGTGTGCGATGCATTCAGCAACAAAGCCTCCGGTTCGAGCTTGTAGGATTCTTTTGCGTGCTCGACCAGCCAGTCACGCATCGGGCGCGGAATGCCGATCAGATCGACCGTGACGATGACGAGCCGCGTGCCCTGTTCATCTTCCAGCGCCAGTGCTTTGGCGCGCAAATCGTGGACCTTTCCCTCCGAAGGTTTGTTCCTTGCTGCGTAGCCGGCCATCCACATCGGCTCATCCGGCGTAATGATAATCGAAGCCACGCCCGCTTTCCAGCTTGCCTGCTCCTGGGTTGCCAGGGCGCAGGGGAGCCAGTCGGTCGAACATGGAAAGGCAATCAGGCTAAGCAGCAAAAATGATAGCGCCGGCCCTAACTTTGGAATGGTGATATTATGTCGGTTCATCTCTGTACTCCCCATATTACTTTAACTCCTTTACTTGTCCCAAACTCTCACAATAGTACCCTTATTGCCGGCCGAGTTCCAGCGGTCTTTTTAGTAAATCTTTTTTCATTCTTGCCGAATCTTCTGCTGGCCTCTATAATGGCCGTCCGATAGCGATGTTTTAGAAAAGGAATGCTAATTGAGACTCTGGAATGCAAATACGAATTTCCTCATTCCCAAATCTACATTTAAAATTTTAATGCCGGAGGTGCATGGATGTTAGGCCTTAAACTCGTTGACTGGATCGTAATTGTCGCTTATCTGTTCGGTATCACGCTCATCGGCCTCTGGGCGACCAAAAAGGTCCGCAGCGCCGCCAGTTTTTTCATTGGAGACCGCAAGGTCGGAAAAATAATGATGGCGTTCCTTATGTTCGGCACCGGCACTCATTCCGACCAGGCTGTCAGCGTCGCAGCCAAGACTTATCGCTCCGGCGCTTCGGGCATCTGGTACCAGTGGCTATGGCTCTTTGTAACGCCGTTTTTCTGGCTGATCGCACCATTTTTCCGCCGAATGCGGGCGGTGACCACCGGGGATTATTTTGAAGTCCGTTACGGCCGCAGTGTCAGTGGTCTCTATGCGATAATGGGGATGATGCAGCTTCTGGTTGCCATCGGGGTTATGCTAAAAGGTTCAGGGGCAATGGTCGAGGCTGTCTCCGGCGGCGCAATAAGTTCTAATCTTGCCATTATAGCGATGACCGTTATGTTTGTCATTTATGGCGTCGCCGGCGGACTCAGTGCAGCTATCGCGACCAAATTTGTCCAGGGACTGCTGACCGTTGTTCTGTCTTTCCTTATCCTGCCGTTTGCCTTGGCGGAGGTTGGTGGTATGAGCGGTTTGCGGCAGTCAATCTCTGACCCTGCTATGCTTTCGCTCGTGGCCCCGGGCGAGATTACCTTCTTTTTCATCACCGTTATTGCCTTCAACGCCCTGGTAGGCTGGGTTACTATGCCCGAAACGATGGCGAACTGTGCGGCTGGAAAGACAGAAATGGAGGGGCGAATGGGTGTCACCGTCGGAATATTCGGCAAACGAGTATGCACCATTGCCTGGATGCTCACGGGCCTGTGCGCAGTGGCTATGTATGCCGGTGTTGAGGACGCCGACCTTATCTATGGCCGGATGGCACGCGATCTTTTGCCTGGGATTGCCCCGGGGTTGGTCGGACTGTTCATTGCATCTATGCTTGCCTCGATTATGAGTACCTGCGATTCGCTCATGGTAATCGCTTCGGCACTGTTTACTGAAAATATCTACAGAAAGTTTTTGGTAGTTGGTAAAGCCGATAAACACTACACCCTTATCGGCCGTATCGCATCTGTACTGATAGTGTTTTGTGGCATTCTTTTTGCCTTCAGTTTGGAAAGTGTTGTACGTGGCCTGGAAATCTTCTGGATGGTATCTGCTATGATGGGAATTGCCTTCTGGGTCGGGCTTTTCTGGCGCCGAACTACGGTAGCCGGCGCCTGGGCCGCGACACTGACGAGCTTCGGCGTTCTTCTGTTAACCAGTAAGATCGCCTTCGGCGGCTATGTGCTTTGGAATTTCAATGAGCACCTTGCCGGCAAACTGCCGGCCTTCATGCTCTGGCAGGGCGAGATATCTCTGCCGTGGCAGATGATTTCCTATCTGTCGACCGGATTCATCGTGCTGGTTGTTGTGAGTCTGTTTACGCGCAGGACTCCGAAGGACAGATTGGACCGGCTCTACGCCTGTCTTCGCACGCCAATCGGCGCCGACGAGCCTGAGGCAGAACCGTTTACACTGCCGACTGGTGTGCAGCCGGGCCCGCGGAACGTTCTGATACAGCATCCCGATTTCGAAATACCCAGGCCAACTCTAATTGGCATTGGAGGATTTCTTGCCGCCTGGCTGGGGGTAGGACTGCTGATCGGTGTGGTTTATTGGATAATCCAATGGTAGGTTGCTTAACTTAACCGGGTTTTTGATTGTCATGCTGAACGAAGTGAAGCATCTGGGATTAGAACAGGATTTATGCCAAGTTGTTGGTGTGAGATTCTTCGCTGCGCTCAGAATGACAAGTTTCATATGTTCTTCTCAAAACTGCACTTACGCAAAAGTTGGTCAAGTTGTATAAGTTACGTGTTTTGATGCTACGGAACTGTTGGTAAAGTAAGGAGCTGAGCTATGTTAAGAGCTTTTGTTATATTAATGTTAGCCATGTGTCTGTTGACTACTTCTTGTTTGGAAACTGAGCGGATGAAGGCAAAAGATAATCCCGGAGACAAAATCAAGCTCGTAACACTCGA
>CBDVBU010000399.1:0-3726 GCA_965372295.1 uncultured Phycisphaerae bacterium | reverse complement strand
TCTTTCTATGAAAAATGGCTGCATCTTGTGCATGGCCGGTGAGTAGTGCAATGAAAAACTCAATAACGCGAAGACAGTTTCTAAAAACGACAACCGCCGTCGGAGTAACGGCACTCGGACAGACTGCGTTCGGGAATATTCTCGCACAAGCACGAGGTTCCAGTGGCACAGCCTCTCAAGCAAGAAGAAACGTGCTGTTCATTGTCGTTGACGATCTGAATCATTCTCTCGGATGTTACGGCCATCCCCTCGTCAAATCTCCCAACATCGACCGGCTGGCGGCTCGCGGCATTCGATTTGAGCGTGCCTACTGTCAATTCACCATCTGCAATCCGAGCCGCACGTCTTTTCTTACGGGACTAAGGCCTGACTCGACCGGCGTCCTGAACAATACTACCGGCTTTCGTTCGAAGCTGCCGGATGTCGTCACGCTGCCGCAACTGTTCCGCAAAAACGGATACTTCACGGCTCGCATCGGAAAAATCTTTCACGGACGTAAGAACACAGATGATCCAAAAGCGTGGAACGTGACATCCGATCCGAAGGGAACGCCGCGGGGCCAAAAGGGGCAGGGAAGAAACCTGACCGGCGGCCGGGTAAAGTGGTGTCGATGGCTTGCCGCAGAGGGAGGCGATGAGGATCAACCAGACGGCAAGGTTGCTGCCGAAGCCATTCGGTTGCTGGAACAGCGGCGAGACGAACCGTTCTTTATCGCCGTTGGCTTTTATAAGCCGCACGATCCATTTATCGCGCCCAAAAAATACTTCGATCTTTATCCCCTTGAGTCTCTAAAATTGCCGGAAGATCCGCCCAACCGTTCGCCCGAGCTTGCTCAGGCTATCGGGAGCGGCTGGAAGGACGAGTTCGACCGTTTCACCGACCGGGAAAAACGCGAGTTCATGCGCGCCTACTACGCGGGAGTCTCCTTCATGGATGCCCAGTTGGGTAAAATCATGGCCGCCCTGGATCGTCTGGGGCTTTGGTCAGACACAACCGTTGTCTTTTTCAGCGACCACGGCTACCATCTCGGTCAGCGCGGCTGGTGGAACAAGAATACGCTATTCGAATTGTCTGCCCGTGCTCCGTTGATTGTGGTGACACCGGAAATGAAAACAAAGGGCACAAGTTGTTCGCGCATTGTAGAATTCGTGGACATCTATCCCACGCTGGCCGACTTGCACGGATTGATCGTCCCCGGCAACCTCGAAGGAACGAGCTTTCGGCCCCTGCTGAACGATCCGAATCGTCCCTGGAAGAAGATGGCGTTTACGCAGGTGCAGCGAGGAAAGATAGCCGGCCGTTCCGTGCGTACCGAGCGCTGGCGCTATATGGAGTGGGGCCAGGGCAACCAAGGCATAGAACTTTACGACCACGATCATGATCCCGGCGAGTATTATAACCTTGCCGGCGATCCTCAGTACGCCGAGACTATTAAAGAGTTGAGGGAAATGCTGCGAGAGATGAAGATGTGAATGAACTTATAAAAAGGATTTTGCATGAAAAAGACAAGCAGGTTTATTTTGACCGGCAGGGTAGTTTTTGTAATCCTGGTATCTATTGGATGTACATCTAAGGTTAAAGCCAAGAGCGATGAAACGTACGAGCCAACCTGGGAATCATTGTCAAAACACAAGATCCCGGAGTGGTTTCGCGATGCCAAGTTCGGCATCTACACTCACTGGGGGCCGGTGACCGTCGGCGCCGAGGACGGCCCGGGTGGTGTCCAGTGGTACGGACGCAGCATGTACATGGAAAACAGCCCGACGTTTGAGTACCACCTGAAAAAATATGGCGACCAGAACAAAGTCGGCTACAAAAACATGGTCAGGATGTTCACGGCGGAGAAATTCGATGCTGATCTGTGGGCTGAACTGTTCGCCGCCGCCGGCGCGAAGTTCGCCGGGCCGGTAGCGATTCATCACGACAACTATGCCATGTGGGACTCGAAGTACACCGAATGGGACAGCATGGACCAAAATCCCGGGCGTGATTTCACTGCCGAATTGGAAAAGGCCATCCGCAAACGCGGCATGAAGTTCATCGCAACGTTTCATCACGCGTTCTCGTGGCGCTATTTCGAGCCGTCATACAAGTTCGATGGCGCCGATCCCAAGTACGCCGGTTTGTATTGCCAGGCCCATGAGCCTGGCGCTCCGCCCACCCCGGAATTCCTGGACCAGTGGCTGGGTAAAGTCAATGAAGTGGTCGACAAGTACGAGCCTGACCTGACCTGGTTCGACTTCGGTCTGGGCGATGAAAAGCGCAAATGTATTACGACGGAGTATCGGCTGAGAATGTTCGCCGACTATTACAACTGGGCCGTTCGGAACAATCGCCAGGTCGGTGTCGCTCACAAGCATCACAACATCCACGAACATACCGGCATCCTCGACTTCGAGCGCGGACGGGAAGACCGTCTAACACCCTACCCCTGGCTGACCGACACTTCTGTCGGGCCCTGGTTCCACCAGAAATCGTCCCCATATAAAACTGTCAATGATCTCGTGGATGTATTGGTGGACATTGTTTCCAAGAACGGCTGTATGCTCTTGAACGTAGGTCCAGCCGCCGACGGCACGATTCCCCCAGAGGCACAGCAACTGCTGCGCGGCATCGGAGCATGGCTGAAGGTCAACGGCGAGGCGATCTATGGAACGCGCCCGTGTGAGGTCTTCGGCGAAGGCCCGACAAGCAATACCGGCGGTGGTTTCAGCGAACGTAAAGACAAGCCGTACACATCCGGGGATATCCGTTTCACACGCAGCAAGGACGGCAGGACATTGTATGTGATCGTCCTCGACTGGCCGGACAAACAACTGACCATCAAATCCGTCAAGATTTCAAATGCCAAATCCGGCGCGCATATCCGGCTTCTCGGCCACAACAGCACCATCAGTTATAGCATTAACGATGAAAAGCAATTAGTCATCCAGAGACCGGGCATCTCGCCAGAAAATCGCCCCTGTAAGCATGCTTTTGCATTCAAACTTACCGGCTTCGAGGTCGAGTTGCACGAAGCCGCCCGTCCCAGTTCGCTTCGGCACAAACTTGACGAAGTGAGAAAGTGTGCTATCATTTAAGCTGATAAATTGTGTTTATACGGGAGATCGTAAGATGATTGATCCGAGATGGACGAGAAGAAGATTCTTAAAAGCGATTGGACTTGGTGCGGCGGCACTTTCGGTGCCGGGCATTGAGGCTCTCGGCGCAGAAAAAGACAACCCGAATATCCTGTTTATTTTTGCCGATGACCAGTGCTTCGAGACGCTGCGTTCGTTAGGCTGCGACGAAATACAGACTCCGAATCTTGACAGGCTCGTCAAGGGCGGCGTGACTTTCACACACGCATACAATCAGGGCGCCTGGCATGGCGCCGTATGCGTGGCCAGCAGGACGATGCTCAATACGGGGCGTTTCCTGTGGACAGCCAGAGAGCTTGAGCCAAACTTAAAGCAGGAAACGGCGGCCGGCAGGTTCTGGTCGCAGTACATGAAGCGGGCCGGCTACGAAACTTACATGAGCGGCAAATGGCACGTCAAGGGTATCAAGCCGGAAGATATATTCGACCACGTCAGGGACGTTCGGCCCGGTATGCCCAATCAGACTAAAGAGGGATACAACCGCCCTATCGAGGGACAATCCGATCCATGGAAACCGTGGGACACCAAATATGGCGGCTATTGGAAAGGCGGCAAACACTGGAGCGAAGTTCTCGGGGACCATGCC
>CBDVBU010000398.1:0-3728 GCA_965372295.1 uncultured Phycisphaerae bacterium | reverse complement strand
CAAAGTCGCAACCATCCTGAAACTGCCCTACCCCGGCGGGCCAAGCATTGAAAAGGCGGCAGCAGGCGGAAATCCGGATGCAATAAAATTTCCGCGCTCGATGCTGGGGCCCGATTCGCTGGATTTTTCATTCAGCGGCATAAAAACCGCCGTGCTCTACTACTGTCGCGGCCAGGACATGAAAGGCGAAAATAAAGTCGATTCGATGAGCTGGCAAGAAATCGCCGATATCGCGGCGTCGTTTCAATCCGCCGTGGTTGACGTCCTCGTAAAAAAAACGAAACGGGCCGCCAAAAAAATCGGAGCAAAAACCATACTGTTAGGTGGCGGTGTCGCGGCAAACAACAAGTTACGAATCGCCTTACAGGAGATATGTGACTCGTCCACCCCGCCGATAAAGCTGCTGGTCGCACCAAAACAATATTGCACTGACAACGCAGTTATGGTAGCCTCTTTAGGCTATTATAAATTCAAGGCCGGGCTTTTCGCAGATTTGACCCTGGAGCCAAAAGCAAGTAGTTCATAGTGAGTTCGTTTCAATGAACAGTGGACTGATAACTATGAACCTGAGAAGGCAGGTGAAATATTCAGGCTGAACAGATAAAAAAATTGCTGGAACAGGTCAAAAGCGACGAGCTGGATATCGACCAGGCGGTTGAGAAACTTCGGCATTTGCCGTTCGAGGATCTGGGCTTTGCGTGCATCGACCACCATCGGCAGATCCGGCGGGGTTTTCCGGAAGTCATTTTCTGCCCCGGCAAGACTACCGAACACATAATCAAGATATTCGAGAGTCTCGCCGCCAAAGGCAACAACGTCCTGGCGACCAGGGCCGATCCCGATATTTTCGAGGCTCTGGCGAACACGAAGAAGTTCCCCAAAGCCCGCTATGAAGAACTGGCCAGGGCCATCATACTGGAGCAGAATGAGCCGCCGGCCTCCAGGACCGTCCTGCCGATAGTTACCGCCGGCACGGCAGATTTGCCCGTCGCAACCGAGGCGAAAGTCACCGCTGAGATCATGGGCCAACGGACCGAATTGATTTGCGATGTAGGTGTGGCCGGCCTGCACAGATTGTTCAAACATCTGCCGAAACTGCAGAAGGCCAACGTCGTCATTGTTGTCGCGGGGATGGAAGGCGCGCTGGCCAGCGTTGTCGGCGGCCTGATGAGCTGCCCGGTCATCGCAGTGCCGACCAGTGTCGGTTACGGCTCCAGTTTCGAGGGGCTCTCGGCACTCTTGACAATGCTCAATAGCTGTGCCGCAGGCGTCACCGCCGTCAACATCGACAACGGCTTCTCCGCCGCCGTGACCGCCACGCTGATAAATAAGAAAATCGAGCAAACCACCGTCATTTCGAGCGAAGCCGAGAAATCTATTTAACTCTATTAATTATAAACATAAAATGACTACAGAATGTGAAGAACAAAACATTCTACATCTATATAATGGCAAGTAAATCCGGGACTCTCTATGTGGGAATGACCAATAATATAAAAAGGAGAGTTCTTGAACATAAGAATCATTTAATACCGGGTTTCACAGATAAATATTCTGTCGATCGTTTGCTTTATGTTGAAACTTTTACAAATCCAGCTTCTGCTATTAACCGTGAGAAACAAATTAAAGCTTAGAGACGCGAGAAAAAGGTGAAGCTTGTTGATTCGCAGAATCCTGTATGGAACGATTTAAGTGAAGGTTGGTATGACTAAAAATGAGGTTTATTAGGAACCGCTTCGCGGATATGTTAAATAGACCCCCTCGACTCCGCTCGGGGTGACCAAGGGAACATTGACCGAGCACAGTAAATAAAAGGCGTAAGACCAAAGACTAACGACCTGATAGGGCATAGGTACGATATTATCTCTACTTCACATTCTCAGCAAAGGCCCCAACGCCCCCGCTAAGGGGCATGGCCCCAACCGGGACTGCTTACGTTCATCCAGGACCACAAGCGAGGCCGTGTCCCCCTGCAGCGGTGAGTTAGGGCGCACACTCTGACAGCAAGGCAGCCAGCTTCTTCTTGTCGTAGTATTGTAGGGCCGATGCTGCACGGTGACATTCCTCGGCATGTTGCAACGCGAGTTTGGCCTCTTCGGGTTTAAACAAGTCCTGAGCTGATGCCAGATGCTCGGCCTCAAAACCATACTTGGACACAAGGTAGAATTGCCCCCAGAAATTCATGAGAAGAAGGAGCCTTGGTAAAGGGATGGTGTGGTCGAGGTGCTGGCTTGCCAGTTTCTCAATAAGTTTCCTTTCTTGGATTTGTCGGGCGATAGCGGCAAATGGCTTTTTGTTGGATGCCCATTCATGCGCCTTCGGGTATTTGACGCATAAGATCGAGAGAATTGACTTGACCGAGAGTTCAATGCATTGTTGCGCAGCTTGTATAGCCTCGGAACACTGATACGAAGACTTCGCATACTCTCTAGCTGCCTGTAATTGGTTCGAGGCTTTGTCAATCCACCCTTCGATGGTCTTGCGCTGAGTATCATTCATTAACAGTCAATCTTCGATTCATCCATTTGATCTTATCTGTGATCAGCAGCGTAACGGTCGGGTTCAGCCGCGTTGAGGAGCAACATTGTCTCCAACCCTTTGTTAGGTCGCTTTACCTATGCTTCGTTTCTTTCCATTCTTCTGAGAGCAGCTAGAGCAATCATTTTTCTATGGTCACAAACGTTAGACGCTACTGCCCAAGCATTATGTGCACCTTTCGCATTAACGCGAGTTGTCAGCCCTACAGCATTGAAGAGAATGTAACGATCAGGAATTACATCATTGGGATAACGACACATTCTTTCTCCAACATTGCCATGAACACGTATTTCGGACAGAACCTCGCCCGATGCACTAAAATCATCTGCGCCGAAGAACTCTGCGTGAGGATGTTCATCTATCCAGACAATAACTCGCACACGTTCCTGGCCATAAACCTCTCTACTACCGAATCCGATTTTGACTTCGTGTTGTCCGTCGACTTCAAGGGCTTTGTACTTTATCCAGTTCTGGTAGATTTCTATAGTACCATCGGGCCATATGAATTGATAGTTTTGACCGGCTTCAAGTACATTAATGATTTGCATAATCTCTTCTCCATTCTCCAATCAGAATAGTTCTTTAATTAAATCGCCTTTGTCTATTTTGAAATGGATAGCGATATCACTCAAAATACTACTCAATATGCCTATTTTAAGGTATTTATGGGCAGGGATAGTAATGTGATGTTCGCCTTTGACAGTAGTAGTGAGCCGCATGTGACTGCCGGTTTGCCGGGTTATTTCATAGCCGTATTTTTCAAGAAGTTTCGATAGTTCTTCGCCGCTGATTTCTCGGGGAAGTTTCATATTGCTATTACTTCATCTTTTACTATGTGTAAGCGCACAATGCGGGGAATTTCTTTTTCGTCAAAGTGGCATTTCACGGCATCTTTGACATTTTCTTTTAACTCATCTAAAGTTTCTGCTTCGGTATAAATAGAGTAACCAAGAGATTTAGCGGTGTAACCACCCTCATCGGAATTTTCAACGATAAATATAATTTCACTCATAGGTTCTAATCTCTGCTAAAACCGGCGGTTTCTTTTACCGCTGATCTCAAACATATCCTTCACTTCATTTTCCTATTATAAGCCTTTTTGTCTGCTTGTCAAATCTTTTATTGACCATATACCGCATTGTTTGTAATATATTGCTCGAAACGAGCTTGTATGCAGATAGTTGAAACAA
>CBDVBU010000397.1:0-3745 GCA_965372295.1 uncultured Phycisphaerae bacterium | reverse complement strand
GGCCGGCCCAGCAGATCTCGCCCTCGGCAGCGAGGCGTTCGCCGTGGTCGGCGGCTATCTTGGCCGCTTCGCGGAACGTCTCGGCGATTCTCGCGGTGTTTGCCTTTGGGTCTTCGCGCCATTTTTCTATGCCGAACTCCGCCGAATCGATCCGGATCACGCCGTACTTGCGCACGCCATGCTCGTTGAACACACCGGCTATGCGGCATGCCATACGCACGGCACTGAGAAATTTCTCGCGAGCCGCTGCATCGCCCATCGCCGAATCGCCAATCGTGCCGGCCCAAATCGGGGCGACAAGTGAGCCGACGCTGAAACCATAGCCGGCAATCAGGTCGGCGATCTTCTTCAGTTCGTCGTCGCTGGCGTTAGGGTCGGTATGCGGCAGGAAAAGGAAGTAGTCAATCCCGTCGAACTTCTGGCCGTTCACCTCCGCACCGGCGGTCAATTCGAGCATCCGTTCGAGACTGATCGGTGGCTCCTGGCCTTCTTCATTTCCTTTGCCGACCAGCCCGGGCCACATGGCGTTGTGAAGTTTGGGGAGGGTTTCCGAACTCATCTTTAGCTCCTTTCTGGTTCAGTAGCGTTCATGATAGCTATTGCCTTGCCTTCTCGTGGACCAACTCGACCGCGCCGCCCGGCAGCGTTTCCTTCCAGCCTGGCTGGCGGTTGCCCTCGAGGGCAACTACTTTGCCGCCCGAATGGACTTCCGGGCCTTGCAGCCTAACATTTTGCAGCTATCTACGAAAAACACAAGAAGATTTTTGAAGATTTAACATCATCCAGCACTTAGAACGCCATTTTACTTTTCTTTTCGATGAATAGCAACCTCCAGCGTCTGGTCTTCGTTAACGATCTGTCCTTTAGCCAGTTTGATTTCGATCCGGCCGTCTTTGAGCGTGTAACTGCTCCTGACAACTATATGGTCCAATGTAACGGTCGCTCTGGCAAAGTCAAAATCATCCGGAATCGCAAAGGCAAGAGATTCAACACTCAGCCGGCCCCAGTTCACTGTGATCTTCTCACGCTGCATCTTTTCGTCCCGCTTTTGAGTGAACATTCCCCATCCCTCGGCGGCGGTAAAGGCGGCAGAGAAGTTATCAGGCGTGATCTTCGGCGCAAAGCCGATGTGACCTTTCGGGCCATGATACTCGTAGCCGGCCAGTGCCGTATAGACGCCCCAGCTTGCCATTGCCCTGGCGTAATGGTCGCCGCACTCAACCTCGTTGAAGGGATTGTGTTTGGCGGGGTGGTAGCGTTTATGGATGCCGTAACAGATTGCAATGGCTTCGGTAACCATGCCCTCCCAAACCATGTGGCCGGCGACCTGGTACTCGATGCCCGTCCAGACCTCGCTTCGATACCGGACTCCTTCTTCTATATGGTCGCTCTTGGGCCATGTGCAGGTGAACAAGCCCGGCTCACCGGCCCTGGCGAACCATCGCTCCGGCTTATGCACAGCGTTGTACGGCCCGATATCGGGCGTCCAGTTATATTTCCAGACCGACCGCAGAGCTTTGCCTACGTGCTTAGGTGGATAGATGTAGCCCAAGCCGAGCTGATGTGCCCAGCCCTGGCCGAAAAGCTGGTCGGACAAACACCCTTTTGCATACTGATGTTTCGGATACTTCTGCAGGTCCACAAGCTGAATGAAATATTCGCCGTCCCAGAGCCGTTCGACCGTGAGCCGGCTGCCGCTTTCGAATATCTTGGCGGCACGTTCGGCGAATTGCTCGTCACCCATTTCTTTCGCCATTTCCTCGCCGGCACGAAGCGCCGCCAGGTATAGCGAGCCAACGAACGTGTTCGGCCCCTCGAAGTTGATGTCGTAGGTGTTGTGCTGGCTGGCCTCGATGAGACCGTCATCGTTACCGTCCCGGGCGATAGAGAACTCCAGCGCCATTTTAATGCGGGGCCAGTTACGCTTCAGGAAGGCATTGTCCGCTGACATTTGGTGCTCGCGATAGGCCTTGAGCACGGTCCCACACTGGCCGTCGGCGGCGTATGCGCGGTTACTCCGGAAGCCGACCAGGCCGCTCTCGGGGTCGAAACCCTGCCCAAAATCCTGCATCTCTCTTACGCTTCGTTCAAGCTCAGGGAACAAACGGGCCGGGGCGTGCGCATAGTTCCACACATGGGTGCAGGTACCCGGGCAGGAACCGACACCTTCCCATGCCCAGAATCGGCCGTTCTCCCACCACTGGCATGTCCCCGTCGCCAGGTTGCATACGGTCGAATGCAGACGGAAAAGCAGCCACCGGGGAAGCGTGCTGTTCCGGTAGTAGGCCTTGTACCATTTTGCCGTATCTCCGGTAAGGCGGCTCCAGTCGTCCGCTACATAATGAGCGACCTCGGGGGCACTGTCCAATCGGGTGGCGTACTCATGGCCGTGTGTATGATTCGGAAAGAACCAAGCCAAAACAAAGTTGAAGACATGTCTGCCGTGCGGCTCTAATTCTATAGTGCGGCTTGCCACTGCTGCACTGCGCCTGCCGGTGACAGGATAGGAAACATCCTCTTCGGCGTGGAGCTTGATATTCCGATCACCAACAGCCTCAAGAAGTGTGCTCGCTTCCTGAGGCGAAGCCCCATCCTCCAAAAGGGCCAACACCATCGAACCGTAATCAGGAAGCTTTTCAATTGGGCCTATCGGTCCCTTATGCGGCTCGTCCGATAGCTCGATCTCGTCAACGTTAATGTGCCCCCAGCCGCCGGAAAACTTATCGACAATCTCGATTTTTGCCGTCTTGCCCTCGAATTCCTGAACGTTCCAGAAATACCACTCGAGCTTCTCGTTATCTTTGCCGGTCGCCGTGCGTACGACCTGGCCGTTTATAATCAGGTTGATGCAGGTCTCTCCGGCATGGCCGCCGCCCCCGATTAAAAAGTTGATGAACTTACGGGAGATTTCAAATGACGGCGAGGTTAGCGTGCCGCCAGGCCCATCTCCGCCCAGAAACGTATTGACGAGGCCTTTCCCAAGAAAGCCGCTGACCTCATTCTGATTGTCAAGCGTGCCCTTTGCGGGACTTTTACCGAAGGCTTCTCCCGCCGCCTCCCATGTTCCATAGTCCGGGCCTTCGAAATCCGCCAGCACTATTTTCGCCTTCGGCTTCGGAGCCTCTTTGGGTAAAGGCGCCTTCTCGGCCGTGTGCACAATCAACGTTCGCTCTTTCTCACTTACGATCCGAGTCCGGCGCAGAGCGTGTACCGCCTTGGCCGAATCAATGAGGACGGCGTTCTCAAGCCAGCCTACAATGCCGGTAGTAACGTTCGCATCGGAAACATTCTCCACAACGATGCTTAACATCGTAGCCGGCAGAGCGGAATCCTTCGCGTTCAGCGGAATAAAGGGTGATGAGCAAGTCATCGCAACCTTAACCGGGAACGCGTCGTTACCGTATCGAACTAAAGCAATCGGATATTCACCGGCAAAATCCACTGTCCCGAAATCCCGGTCCAATGTCTTTGTAGAAGTCTCGCCGTCCTTTTTAACGACGACGGCAAAACCGGAATCGACAGGCGAGTCCGGCCGGTACGTCCGGTAACAGTCTGCGCCATAGCCGGTGAAAACATGGCGGTTGAAAATTTGCCAGACTCCGAAAGTGCCGTCGCCCCTTAGATACAACTGGCCCGCTCCGATCCCGCCGACGGGCATCCCGATCGTCTCGAGATCTTTGCCGCGATAGACTGGCTGCTGTCCCCGTTCGAAGAGCCGCTTCATCGTATCCGGCGAGAGCTTCTT
>CBDVBU010000396.1:0-3761 GCA_965372295.1 uncultured Phycisphaerae bacterium | reverse complement strand
GGCGTGCTCGTGCAGGAAATGTGCAGCGATGGGAAAGAGGTGATTCTCGGCATGAATCGCGACCCGCACTTTGGTCCGTTGATGATGTTCGGGATGGGAGGCATAATGGTGGAGGTTCTGAAAGACGTATCGTTTTACCTGGCGCCGCTGACGGCCGAAGAAGCAAAGCAGATGCTCGTGAACACTAAAACGTATCAGATGCTGAGCGGAGTCCGCGGCCAGGAGGGTGTGGATATCGAGACGATTGCCGAGGGATTGCAAAGGCTTTCACAATTAGTGACGGAATTTCCCCAGATACAGGAAATGGACATCAATCCGTATGTTGTCGGTCCCGAAGGCACGACGGCGATTGCCGTTGATGCCAGAATGAGTGTAGAAAAAGTTTAGAAAGAGACTTAGGTATGCAGGAATTTGATTGGAAACAGAAGTATAAAGATAAAACAGGCACTGCGCCGGCCGCGATGAAGCTGATTAAATCCGGCAATAGCATATTTATCGGTACCGGCTGCGGCCAGCCGCAGCATCTCGTGAACGCTTTGGTCGAGCATTCGAGCAAAATCTATGACGCTCACATAGTTCATCTTTTAACGATGGGGACGGCTCCCTATGCGGATGAGAGATTCCGCGAGAAATTCAAGATGAACAGTTTTTTTATTGCCGACAACGTCCGCCATGCATTGGCAAAAGGCGTAGGAGACTACACGCCGATATTTCTGTCTGAGATACCTCACGAGTTCGAGACCGGGCGGATTCCCGTCGATGTTGCACTGATCAGCGTGTCGGATCCTGATGTTAACGGCCTGTGCAGCCTCGGCGTCTCTGTGGATATCGTCAAATCCGCCGCCGCCAACGCCAAGTACGTCATTGCGCAGGTCAACAGCCGGATGCCTCGAACGTTCGGGGACAGTTTCATTCACGTCAACGCGATCGATATGCTCGTGCCGTACGACGAAGACATCATCGAGGTTTCGGAACAAAATCCGACTGCAACGTTACGCCGCATCGGTCAGAACATAAGCAGGCTCGTGGAAGACGGCAGCACAATTGAGTGCGGGATCGGGCGGATTCCCCAGGCCCTGGCGGGATTCCTGAAAGACAAAAAAGACCTCGGCATCCACACCGAAATGTTCAGCGACTGGATTATCGACCTTATCGATTGCGGGGCGATCACCTGTGCAAAAAAATCTCTCAACCGGGGCAAAGTTGTAGCCAGTTTCTGTATGGGCTCGAAGCGGCTCTACGATTACATCGACAACAATCCCTTCTTCGAATTTTACCCGACCGAGTACGTCAACGATCCTTATATTATCAGTCAGCATGAGAAGATGGTGGGAATCAACGTCGGGCTGGAGATTGACTTAACGGGCCAGGTTTGCGCCGATTCGTTAGGCTATCAGTTCTACAGCGGCATCGGCGGACAGGTCGATTTCATCCGCGGCTCGGCGCGCAGCAGGGGGGGCAAAGCGATAATTGCGATGCCGTCCACAGCGAAAAAAGGGGAGGTTTCCAGGATTGTGCCGCACCTGACCGAAGGCGCCGGGGTAGTCACGACGCGAGGGGACGTCCACTATGTCGTGACCGAATACGGGATCGCCTACCTGCACGGCAAGAGTATCAGAAAGAGGGTCATGGACCTGGTCCATATAGCGCATCCGAAATTCAGAAAAGGGCTTATCCAGGCGGCGAAGGCTCAAAACTATCTCTACGAAGACCAGATCGAATTATCCTGGGAGCAGGTTGCGTATCCGGAAGAGCTGGAACGATATGACACTTTAAGGGACGGCACGCAAATATTCTTCCGGCCGATTAAGCCTACCGACGAGTCATCGCTTTCCGAGATGATGTACTCGCTGAGTGATAAATCCGTCCAGACCCGCTATATGGCCCGTACAATGTCATTTCCTCATCGGGACATGCAGCGGGTTACCAATATCGACTATCGGCAGGACATCGCCATTGTGGCTGTTGTACCCGGCGTTTCGGGCGAGGATATCGTCGCCATCGCCCAGTATTTTCTCGATCCGAAAACCAATGGTGCTGAAGTGGCCTTTCTGGTGCAGGATGAATGGCAGCGAAAGGGTATAGGCACTTTCCTGCTGGACTACATTACTCAAATCGCCAGGCAGCGGGGCGTAAAGCGGTTTTGGGCAAAGGTATTGCCGACGAACGATGCAATGCTTGCCATTTTTCATAACTCCGGCTACAAAATCAACCAGAAATTCGACGGTTACGCTTACGACATCACTTACGATTTAACAGAACAAAAATAATCAGGTGCGGCATTGACAACTAAAAACGCTGTTTTCATATACTCATCTGAGTTTGAGAAGTATCTTTATCCGCCGGAACATCCCTTTAATACTGTCCGGGCGAAAAGAGTCCGGGATATTATAAGCTCAATGGGATTGCTTTCAGGCAGTGGCGGTAGTGAGGTCGCGCCGGTTGCCGCCGAGAGAATCGTGCTCAAGAAGTTTCACTCGGCCCGCTACCTGCACGCGTTGAAAACCGCAGCCGCCGGACGTTGGAGTGCTGATGCACTTGCAATGGGAATTGGCAGCCCGGATTGCCCGATTTTTAAGGGATTGTATGAGTACGCGGTTTTAGCTGCCGGAGGCACGCTGACCGCGGCGAAGATGATTCTGTCGGGCGAAACCGGGTTGGCATTCAATCCATCAGGAGGATATCATCATGCAGGCCCTGAGCTTGCTGCCGGTTTTTGTTACATAAATGATATGGCGCTGGCCTGTATCGTACTGGCCGAGCAGGCCAAACGGGTCTTATATCTTGATGTGGACGTTCACCACGGCGACGGCGTTGCTAATGCGTTCTACGATCGTTCGGATGTGATGACTATATCATTTCACCAGAACCCCAAGACGCTCTTTCCCGGGACCGGATTCGAGAATGAAATCGGGACGGGTGAGGGAAAAGGCTACTGCGTGAACGTTCCCCTTCCCGTGGGCACTTATGACCAGGCGTATATGAAGGCATTTGAAGCTATCGCACTTCCGTTAATGACGGCTTATAATCCTGATGTGATTGTTTTTGAATTAGGCGCCGATGCTCTCGCGGGCGATCCATTGGCGAATCTGAACCTGACGAATAACGTTTATGCCAAGATCATCAATCACCTGATGGGCTTCGGCAAACCAATCCTTGCGACCGGCGGCGGGGGATATAACGTCGAGAATACCGTGCGGGCCTGGGCTTTGGCCTGGAGCATCTTCTGTGGCGCCGATCAGGGTGAGGATATGAGTCACGCCATGGGCGGCGTTTTTCTCGAAAGCACCGAATGGCAGGCCGGACTGCGAGACAGGGCACTGGCAGTGGCCGAGCAGCAGAGAAATGCCGTCGAACCCGCAATCGAAACGGTTGTGCGGAATATCAAAGAGAGCGTTTTCCCGATTCACGGGCTTTAGTTAATATTGTATTGTGCTGCGTGCTGCGTTCTGTGCTTTATTTATTTACTCGAACTGACCGATTTTTGTCATCCTGAGCGCAGCGAAGGATCTCGACGTTGCCGATGTTATAAAAACGTATCGGTTGATTATGCTCCTGCGGCGTTTAGATTCTTCGCTTCACTGCGTTTCGCTCAGAATGACATTTTTAGCCATGCGTATGTACAACAAGAACTTATGAGCAAATATGCACTTAAATCGGTCAGTTTGGTTTTATTTTTCACACGCAGTACGCTGTCCGTAAGGACTCCATAGGAGAACGCCGAACCCAGAACGATAAGATTTTGCTGCTTTTTCTTGCTT
>CBDVBU010000395.1:0-3768 GCA_965372295.1 uncultured Phycisphaerae bacterium | reverse complement strand
GACAGCACCTCAAGCACCAATGACATTGCCGCCGAGTACGCAAGAAATAAGCAAAACGACGGCCTTGTTGTTTTCGCCGAAGAGCAGACCGCAGGCAGAGGCCGGGCGGGAAACAAATGGCTGAGCGGCAAGGGGGACAGCATTCTTTGCTCAATTGTTTTAAGTACGGGCGGTTCGCGAACCGCCCCTACCGAGCTGCTTTCGCTAACCTGTGCCGTGGCGGTTGCCGAAGCCATAGGCAAGCCGGGCAGGAACCAGGCAACAATCAAGTGGCCTAACGATATCATGCTGAACGGCAAAAAAGTTGCCGGCATCCTGCTCGAATCAAAGCGGACCATGTGGCACGGGCTTCCAGCCCGTGATACGCAGCAACAACGGGTGGCAGCCTCAAAGCCAAAGGCTTTGGGGATGGTCGAACCGGGCAGAGCCATCCCCAAGCTACGCTTGAGGCTGCCACCAGTCGGAAGTGTCTATGTCGTTGGTATCGGAATCAACTGTCACCAGAGGAAAGACTCCTTCCCCGAAGAGCTGCAATCGCTCGCAACGAGCATGGACATTGAAAGTCACTCGATTACCGACCGTATCTCGCTGGCGAAGAGACTGCTGGTCTCAATGGACCACTGGCTTGAAGTTGCCGTAAATAACGGCGATAAAATAATCGGCCGGTGGCGTGAGCTAAGCATACAACTGGGTCACAGAGTAACGCTTCTTTTTAACGGAAACAAATTCACCGGAAATTGCATCGGAATTGATCCCGAAAAAGGGCTGATCCTCCAATTGGACACCGGCGGCGTAAGAATGTTCGACGCCGCTCATTCTACCATTGCGAAGTAATAGCGGCACACTCGTTTTCGTTCCAGGACAAAAAAAAGAACCGCGAGTTTCGCTTTCATCGTCTTTCTGATATAGTGTTGCCTTATGTAAATCTATATTATGAGAATGGAAGGGATAGAATTATGTTAACAAACGTATGGAGCAAGTTCTCAATCGGCATTTTTCTGGGTTTAGTTATGTGTTTTCTTCCGGCCTGTTCCGCAAGACAAGCTGGCGCCAGCGGTTCGAAAGATTACCTTAACGCCGGCGATCAGGATGTACAGGCCTGGCGCCAAATGAAATTCGGCCTGTTTATCCACTGGGGACCGGTCAGTCTCAAGGGTACGGAGATCGGCTGGTCACGCGGCGGCGAGCGGCGAGGGCGGACCGGCACAGGTTCCATACCTGCTGAAATTTATGACAATCTCTACAAGCAGTTCAATCCCGTCGAGTTTGACGCCGAACAGTGGGTACAGATGGCAAAAGACGCCGGCATGAAATATCTGGTTTTTACCAGTAAGCACCATGACGGCTTCTCGATGTTCGACAGCAAGCTGACCGACTATAAGATTACCAACTCGCCATTCAAACGCGATGTCGTGAAAGAATTAGCCGATGCCTGCCACAAGGGCGGACTAAAGCTCGGCTACTATTATTCCCCGCCTGACTGGTATCACCAGGACTACCGAACGGAGAATCATGCCCGCTACATCAGGTTTCTGCATGGCCAACTCCGAGAGATTTGCTCCAACTACGGCAAGATTGATATCATCTGGTTCGACGGTCTCGGCGGCTCGGCGAAGGATTGGGATTCGGAAAACCTCTTCAAGATGATTCGGCAGCTTCAGCCTAACGTTATCATCAACAACCGTGCCGGACTGCCAGCCGACCACGATACGCCGGAGCAGAGAATCGGTAAATTTCAGAACGACCGCCCCTGGGAGACCTGCATGACAATCTGCCGGCAATGGGCGTGGAAACCCAACGACCAGATGAAATCATTTAAGCAGTGTATCCAGACCCTGGTGAAAACAGTCGGGGGGGACGGCAACCTTTTGTTCAACGTCGGTCCTATGCCGGATGGCCGGATAGAACCTCGACAGGTTGAACGCCTAAAGGAAATGGGCGCATGGCTCAAGAAATATGGGCAGAGTATTTACGGGACCCGCGGCGGTCCGTTCAAACCTGGCCCCTGGGGCGCCAGCACACACAAGGACGGCACAATTTACGTTCACGTCCTGAATTGGTCCGGCGAGAAATTGATTCTACCCCCTATCCCGAAGAAAATCGTTGCCAACTCCGTCCTGACCGGCGGCACGGCGAATGTCAAACAGACCGACGAGGCTATTGAGATTTCCGTACCGAAAGCCTACCGGCACGAAATCGACACGATCATCAAATTGCAATTAGACGGCTCGGCCGATGGGCTTGCCCCTGTTGGCCTGCCGTCGGCATCTCTGGCGCATGAAAAGAAAGTCCGGGCATCCAATATATATCAAAAGAATAGTCACTACGGTCCGGACAAGGTCGTAGACGACGACCCGGCCACTCGCTGGGCTACTGACACCGGCACAAAGCAGGCCTGGCTCGAAGTGGATCTGGGCAAAGCCGCCACGTTCAATCAGGTAAAAATTGCCGAGGCTTACGACCGAGTACGGGAGTTTGAGTTACAATATAAGAACAGCACGCAATGGAAAACTTTCGGTCGGGGCACAAAGATCGGAGCCGACTACTCGAAGACATTTGAGCCAGTCACAGCGAGACAGGTACGTCTTAACATTCTCAACTCGACCGATGGCCCGACCATTTGGGAGTTCCAGCTTCTTGCTCCGAAGAAGTAGCCGTGGTGATGTTTTGCTTCAATGAACAATTTTGGGAAGGAGAATTATATGAATCGGCGTGGTTTTTTAAAAGCTGTGGGATTGGGTGCAGTGTCACTGGTACTGCCGAGCCATCCGACCAAGCCCGCTCAGTCTGCAATAACCGATGTACACAAAAAGCCCAATTTTGTTTTCATTCTCATTGATGACATGGGTTGGCCGGATGTGGCGTGTTACGGCAGCAAGTTCCATGAGACACCGAATATTGACCGGCTGGCGAGCCAGGGGATGAAGTTTACCGATGCTTACGCAGCCTGTCCGGTTTGTTCTCCCACGCGCGCCAGTATTATGGCAGGCCAGTACCCGGCCCGCGTCGGAATCACCGACTTTATTCCGGGCCACTGGCGGCCTTATGAAAAGCTCGTTGTCCCCGAAAACCGCCTGCAACTACCTCTCGAATCTATTACAATCGGCGAAGTGCTCAAGGAGCGTGGTTATGCAACCTGCTATATCGGCAAGTGGCATCTCGGCGGCAAAGGCTATTCCCCGGACAAGCAGGGCTTTGACAAGGTCGTATTGGGTGTCAAAAACAAGAACGACAAACAGGTATCCGGTTTTACTGACAAGGCTATCGAATTCATAGAAGAGAAAAAGCAGGAGCCGTTCTTTCTCTACTTATCGCATCACTCCGTTCATATCAAGTTGGAGGCGCCCGAGGAACTCGTCGACAAATACAAGAACAAACCGAAGCCGGCAACGGGGGTGAATAATCCGACCTATGCAGCAATGGTCGAGCATTTGGACACAAATATCGGCCGTATTCTTAAGAAGCTCGATGATCTGGATCTTGCCGAGCGCACAATTGTAATCTTCTTCTCGGACAACGGGGGACTGCATCAAGCCTATGGTGGTTACGCCGGTAAAAAGCAGATTGTTTCAACCAATGCACCGCTCCGCGATGAAAAGGGTACTCTATATGAAGGCGGAGTTCGCGAGCCGTTGATCATTCGCTGGCCCGGCGTTGTTAAAGCCGGAACTACGTGCAGCGTGCCGGTAACCAGCGTCGATTTCTACCCGACTTTCCTGGAGATCGTCGGCGCCAAAGGCAGCCCGAACCAGCCGCTCGATGGCGAGA
>CBDVBU010000394.1:0-3773 GCA_965372295.1 uncultured Phycisphaerae bacterium | reverse complement strand
AAGAACTGTTTTCGGCTGTAAGAGGAGGTAATTGGAGCAAGCAGCCGGTTCAGGAGTTTTTATAGTGTGTAGGGTGTGCACGGCACACCATATTCCGCACGATATTCGAAGCTGGTGGGCGATGCCCACCCTACTTGAGTTGGAGAAACAAACATGGTGCAAAAACAAAAACTAACAAGACGAGAACTCTTCAAGAGTTCGGCGTTGGCGGCCGGAACGCTGGCTTTGACCGGCGCAGTCGTTCCTCGGCTACAAGCAAGGGGCAGCGATACGATCCGCGTAGGTGTGATCGGCTGCGGCGGCAGAGGCTCCGGCGCAGCAAACGACTGCGTGAATTCTTCGAAGGGCGTGGAAATCGTCGCCCTGGCCGATGCGTTCAGCAACCGCCTTCAGGGTTTGAAGAAAAAGTTCAAAGTACCTAACAACCGCTGCTTTGTGGGCCTGGATGCGTACAAGAAAGTGCTGGCGCTTGACGATGTGAATATGGTCATCCTGGCGACGCCGCCCGGCTTCAGGCCGAAGCAATACGCCGCAGCCATTAACAGCGGCAAGAACGTCTTCATGGAGAAACCGGTAGCCTCCTGCCCGGCCGGCATTAAGATGGTCATCGAGGCGTCACAAAAAGCCAAAGAAAAAGGCCTGGCCGTGGTCGCGGGCACGCAGCGGCGGCACGAACCGAAATACGTCGAGACCATGAAGCGGATCCACGACGGCGCGATCGGCGATATCGTATCGGCACAATGCTACTGGAACATGGGAGAGCTTTGGGTCAACAAGCGCCAGCCCAACCAAGGTGACGTCGAGTGGCAAATCCGCAACTGGCTGTACTTCACGTGGCTCTCGGGCGACCATATATGCGAGCAGCACGTACACAATATCGACGTGATTAACTGGGCGTTCAATGACCTGCCCGAGCAGGTACACGGGGTTGGCGGCCGGCAATATCGCACAGGCCCGGAGCACGGCAACATCTTCGACCATTTCGGCGTCGAGTTCTTCTATCCCAACGACGTGCGGACCATCAGCATGTGCCGTCAAATCAAGGGGACCACGAACAATGTCAGCGAACGCGTGGTCGGCACCAAGGGCGTCAGCGACTGTTGCGGCATCATCAAGGGCGAGAATCCCTGGCGCTACGAGGGGCCAAATCCCAATCCGTACGTTGAGGAGCACGCCGACCTTATCAAGAGCATCCGGAGCGGCAACCCGCTCAACGAGGGTCAGCGAATCGCCGAGAGCACGCTCTGCGCGATCATGGGCCGCGAGTCGGCTTATTCACGGCAGCAGTTCAAGCGGCAGTGGTTCATGAATAGGTGCACGCTGGATCTTCTGCCGAACGACGACCTGAAGCTGAGCGATTCCAAGCCCGTGCCGCCTTTTGCGGTACCGGGTAAATATCAACTGCCCGGCTTGAAACGCGGTTAGTCGGCGGTTAACCGGTTGACGATGTGTCGAGGGCGTCCCGCCCTCGAACGCGGGCTGGAAGCCCGCGACACGATTGGCAATCGAAAATGGCTCAAAGAGAACGAACAAAGGAGATTTTTAATATGACAGCGTCAGATAAAGATAAAAGTAAACCGAAAAAGAATGTGGCCACGGCCTCCGGCGCGGTGGCGCTGGCCGGCGCGGTGGCGCATGTGGCCCACGCGCAAGGTTCGGGCAAGATCAAAGTCGGTCTGCTCGGTTGCGGCGGACGCGGCAACGGCGCCCTGCGTCAATGTTTGAATGCCGATCCCGGCGTCGAAGTAATCGCCCTGGCCGACCTGTTCGAGAACAAAGTCAGAAGCACACGGGACAGAATCGCCAGAGACGAAAAATACAAGGGCCGCGTCAAAATCGACGACGACCATTTGTTTTCAGGTTTTGATTGCCACGAGAAGCTGGCCCGCTGTGATGCGGACCTGCTGCTGATGGCCACGGCGCCGGCGTTTCGCGGGCGTCAGATGATGGCTGCGATCAAAGCCGGTAAGCACATCTTTACCGAGAAGCCCGTAGCGACCGACGTGGCCGGCTGCAAAGAGGTCATGGCAGCTTCAAAACTCGCCAAGGAAAAAGGCCTGGCAATCGTCTGCGGCACGCAGCGCCGGCACGAGTTCAGCCGGGTGGAACTGATGAAGCGCATCCACGACGGCCAGATGGGCGAGCTGGTGGGCGGCCAGTGCTACTGGTACGGCGGCGGCATCTGGTTCCGCGGCTACAAGGAAGGCCTAAGCGAGCTGGAGTGGCAGTGTGAGAACTGGTACCACTTCACATGGCTTTCGGGCGACCAGATTTGCGAACAGCACATCCACAATATCGACATAATGAACTGGTGCTTTAACGGCCCGCCTGCGAAGTTCACGGCATTGGGCGGCCGGGCATGGCGCAGCTACAACGACTCGCAGATCAAAGCCGCCAAGGAAGTCTGCCGTAAGTATAACAACGGCAGCGAGCAGGGCTGGGAGAAGTACAACGGCGACATCTGGGACCACATTTTTGCAGAGTTCGAGTACGCTAACGGCGCCCGCTGCCTGAGCTTCAGCGGACATAGTCCGGGCAAAGGACGTAACGGCGAGAAAATCGTCGGCACCAAGGGCACAAGCAACTGCAGCGACAGAATCGAGGGCGATAATCCGTGGAAGTTCAGCGGCAAACACGTCAACGGCATGGACCAGGAGCACATCGATCTGATAAAGAGCATCCGGAGCGGCAAACCGCTCAACGAGGGTCAGCGGATTGCCGAGAGCACGTTGACGGCTATTGGCGCGAGGATCTCCGCCTTTACTGGCCGGACCTTCAAGTGGAGCTGGCTGCTGAATGCTTCCAAGCATGATCTCGTGCCGAAGCAGGAAGACATGAAAGCAGGTCCCGGGATATTCCACAGTATCGCGACCGGCTGCGATAAGCTCGTATAAAACCGGAGTTGAATTTGCAGCAACAGTTTGAAGAGACTTCGTGACATAGAAGCGTTAGGTGTAGTGTTTTGGGAAGAGCCATCCCCATGTGGCGAGGGCATCTTGCCCTTGTTCTCTGCCGCCGGCAAGATGCCAGCGGGACGCAAGGCCGGGACGGCCTCGCCACAAACAACAATCGGGATGAGGCTGCCACCCGATAGAATTGATGGAAAATGGGTGGCAGCCTCAAAGCCGCAGGCTTTGGGGATGGTCGAGAATGTTAGAGGTAGGCTAAACACATACTTCGCAGGAACAACACCCACCGATTGAGGCGTAACAAAGTAGTAGGCCAATGCTTAAAGTGAAGAGGGTGATGACATTGTCGGCCAAAGAAATACCCAGAGGCAAACAACGGTGCTCTTGTAGTCTATCGGAGGCTCTATGTGCTGAGCTTTTTCCTTTCTTCTTTTGGCCTGCGTTTCCAGCGGCGATGCAGCCACCAGTATTGGCTCGGATCTTCCCGCACGAATTCTTCAATTGCCCTGGTATATTCCGCTGTCACCCATTTTAACGGATCGTCCTTATCGGCCCATTCTTCGGGAAAAATAATTCGATTGATCCCGATTTCGAAGTAGAAGCGGTTATCAACCCTCCTGCTGTAACCGACTACTATCGGCATATTTTGGGTTATGGCGAGCAGGCCTATGCTCTTATAAGTGCTGGCTTTGCGGCCGAAGAAATCGACGAATATCCCTTTTTTGCCGGCGTCCTGGTCGACAACAAAGCAGAGCGTAGCACCGGCTGATGTGAGTTCTTCCATGAGCATCGTTGCGCCCTTTTTGTCGATAATTCATTGCCCGGCGGCTCTGCGGACCCCGTACAAATATCTGCTGATGTACT
>CBDVBU010000393.1:0-3777 GCA_965372295.1 uncultured Phycisphaerae bacterium | reverse complement strand
AATAATAAATCCGGTGGTTTTCCGGCAGGGGTACGTTTGAAAAAACAAAGCCAATTTATTTCGTATTGAGTACTGCGTGATGCGTATTGCGAAAAGGAATTTGAAAAAACAAAGCCAATTTGACGGTGGGGTAAAATGGCGCAAAGTCTTATTCGAAAGGATATTATGGCAATAAACCAGACCGCGGAGCGAAAAAAAACAAAGCCAATCAAAGCCAATTTCACGATCTTATGCCTTTGTTATCGTGGATTCATGACGATTACAGACACGTCGGTCAGCGACTCGATGTCGCAGGCGGGTTTTACGGTTATGTCCCAGAGCAGGGGATTATCCTTGTTGCTTTCGCACTGGGCGACCGTTCCTACTATCACGGGTGTGCTCAGAAATCCGGGCTTTTTCTGGGCATAAACCACCTCGCCAACTTCGACCCTGTACTTCGTCGGCAGCAGTTTGACCTTGGCGGAATTGTTGCCGGTGCCCTGCAGGATTCTGTCTTTATTTAATCCTGCTATCTTTACGGCAATTTGTGAAGCCGGATCGGTAATCAATCGAACTCGGGCCGTGCGAGTATCCACCTTGTATATGGTTCCGATGATACTTTCATTGGTTAGAACGAATTGATCTTTGGCCAGACCGTCTTCTTGGCCGCGGTTGATAATAAGCTCGCTATGCAATCCATCGATAGAAGAGGTAATTATGTCAGCCAAAACAAAATTTACGCCCTTCCAGGCGGGACGATTGCGCAGCCCGGACAGCGTTTCGACCTTTTGGCGTTCCTGCTTCAACCATTCGGTCACGTTAGCAAGACGGTTATGGAGCTTGTCGTATCTTTTACGGCTGACAACGTCTTTATGTGAACCCTCCGCCGAAGCCATAAATCCGTATGCGGAAAGTGAAATTTCCCTGCCGATACTCAAAGGCCAGCAGAAAACTCTAACAAATGCAAACTGGAATTTACCTGTCAGTCTCTGTGGAGCAAAGAGGAAAATAAGCCCGGTCAATAAAAGTGAGATAAATAAGACTCGTTCAGGAACTCTGTTCTTCCTCTTTAGCATGATCGTATTTCATCTTATGCACGATGCGTTGCGAATTGTTCCGATCCATATTCGCTGCGGTCCATCGTTTCCTTCCAGAGATCCAGATTCTCCAGGTATATGCCGGTACCCCGGGCAACGCAGCTCAATGGGTCTTCTACTATTTGGACTTTCAGCCCGGTTGCGTTTGCTAATGCCGTATCCATTGCTTTTAGCAATGATCCGCCCCCACAGATATGTATGCCGTTGTCGATGAGATCGGCGGCCAATTCCGGCTCGGCCTTTTCCAGCGTTGCCATAACCGTATCGAGGATTGCAGCAATCGGGCCCTTGAGCGCTTCGCGGATTTCCTCACTCGTTACGATAATTTTTCTCGGCATCCCCGATATGGTGTCCCTGCCGGCGACTTCCATTGTCAACTCCTTTTCGAGCGGGGCGGCAGAGCCGATTTCTGTCTTGACTTTTTCAGCTCTCGCTTCGCCGACAAGCAGGTTGTAAGTCTTCTTAAGGTGATTAATCACAGCTTCATCCATATCATCGCCGCCGACTCGAATCGATTCGCACGAGGCAACGTCAGCGAGACTCATAATGGCCACTTCTGTAGTTCCACCGCCTATGTCGACAATCATCGAAGCGGTAGGATCCGTGATTGGTAGTCCGGCTCCTATTCCGGCCGCCATTGGTTCTTCAACCAGATATACCTTGCGTGCACCCGCGCGTTCGGCGGTCCCGATAACCGCCTGGCGTTCAACATCGGTTATTCCGCCGGGCACGGCTATCACGATGCGAGGCCGGACAATTCCGCCGCCATGTGCTTTGCGGATAAAATAGGCCAGCATTGCCTCGGTAATTTCGAAGTCGCTGATTACGCCGTCTTTAAGCGGTCTTATCGCACTAATCGAGCCAGGCGTTTTGCCTAACATTTCCCGTGCAACCACCCCGACGGCTTGACCGTTGTTCAGGACAATATTAGTTCCTTTGCGAACGGCAACGACCGAAGGTTCATTGAGAACAATACCTTTGTCACAGACATAAACCAGCGTAGAGCATGTGCCCAGGTCGATACCCATGTCCATACTGAACCAGCCAAATACAATGTTCGGCATCATCTTCGATTCCTTTCATAAGGTTAACTTTTCCGGCGGTAGCGACTTATCTCCCTGATACTGCACCGAAATCATTCGTAGGTCGGCTTTCCCAAAATGCCACTTTACGTAGATTTGCCCGTTCGCGTATACCTCAAGTGTAGTTTACGTTTCTGTATTATTATAGGAGCAAGTAATTCTAAAGTCCTATATGAACACAAAAAGAGAAACGTAAAAATCTTTTGCCCTCATGCTATAAGGTTGTATTTTGCGGGACTTTATTAATACTGCCAGTTATTGGGGTAGAGAATTGATTCGGACTTAATCTTAAACTCTCTGCACAGCTCTTCTATAAGGACCTGCACTCTTTTTATCTGGAAGTTTGTCGGCTGAGAACTTTGTCCATCCATTACGACACAGATATAGATAGTCTGTTCACTTTGTCTGGCTCGTTGCTTGTTATTGTCCGCCGGACGATTCGCCGGGAGTTGTCTATTCCATTTTTCTGTTGGTTTTATTTTGCCATCGTGGCCGGTAAGCCCATTGTAGATAATAAAATGACAGTCTATTTCCTCCTGACCGGAAAAACTGCTCAGCAAGCCCGATTGTTCAACTTGTATATTCAAGCCGGATGCGACTCGAACATCGGAGCCACCTTCGCTATAGCAAATTTCGATCCACTTGAAGTATCTCGGGCGCTGGACTTCTCGATAGCGAACCAGTTTTTCAACAGGAACAAGGCGGTAATACTGTGAAAGACAAAAAGCGCCGGCCGAAGGTGGATTGTGCCCCAGGGCATTTAAGATTATTGTGCAGAACACGATTGAAGCCAGCAGTGCTACAAGAACTTTGGTCTGCCTTGACTGAACTGTCATCATTCACCCTCTTTATTGACCAGAATTACTCAGCATTGTTTACGAACCATTCATAAAATGGAGCTTTCTTTTGCCCCTGCTCCCGATCCGGCACTATCAATTTCGGCATTACAAAGAAACTGCTTTACATTAGTTAACCTTTCTTAAGACATATTCGATACAACTGCACAGTTGTGATGTTTTTATGGGAGCCGTCAGGTAAGTAGGTCCTATATCGGCACACAAGTGCATAAACGGAGATAACAATAGTGCTCGTGGACCTATTGCAGAAATGCTGCGAACTAATTGTATTGATATACGCGTTTTTTACATTCGCTTATATCGTGGTCCGCCGCCGCCTTCGGGGACCGTCCACCTGATATTATCAAACGGGCATTTCCTCTGGCAGGTCTTACAGTGCAGACAGTTGGACGGATTGGCCGGCTTGACCTCGTCGTGAATCGTCTCGTAAACTCCCGCCGGGCAGAACATGATACATGGACTGTTAAATGCCGGCGCGCACCTGGTTTTGCAAATGTCGCCGTCCAGAATTGTCAGATGTGAGGGTTCCTCTTCGCGGTGCTCGGTTGCCGCCACTGCGGTGAATGTGTCTTTATCGAAGTTCTGATCCGGCTTGAGGCGGTATCGAGCGACCGTCATTGCCTCGTAATCCTTCTCAACATCATACTTCGGCAGCAAGCCGCCAAGAATCGAGAGCGGCATGCCCTGCAGAGGCCCGAATTTGGCAACCGTCTGCCGGAAGTTTTTCGCCGATTTCATCTCTTTAGCGATATTAGATCGGTC
>CBDVBU010000392.1:0-3802 GCA_965372295.1 uncultured Phycisphaerae bacterium | reverse complement strand
GCATGCCGCCTTCGAATGTACAGCCCTTGCCTTCTCTAAGCAGACCGGCAGAGCCGCCGTGTTCATTGAAGATCAGCCAGGGCCCGTTATCGGAGGTGAAGACAACGAATGTGTTCTCCGCCAGGCCTTCGCGCCGCAGGGTCTTTAGTATTTGTCCGACACCCCAGTCTATCTCTTCGATAACGTCGCCGTATAAGCCCCGTAAGCTCTTGTTTCTGAAATTCTCTGAGACGAACAACGGAACATGAGGAAGACTGTTGGCTAAGTAGAGAAAGAAAGGTTTGTTCTTGCTCTTCTTGATGAACTTGACTCCCTCCTCGGCGTAGCGTTTTGTTATCGTGTTTTGGTCTGCGGGGCGTTCTACAATTTCTTCATCTCGCATCAGGGGGACATTCCAGTATTCGGTTTTCGGTTCGAGGAATGCCTGTCGGCCTTTGCCGCCAACCCTGTCCATATCGTTGCTGTACGGTATGCCAAAGTACGAATCGAAGCCGTTGTTGGTCGGCAAGTACTGCGGCAAATGCCCCAGGTGCCATTTTCCCACGCAGGCCGTGGCGTATCCTCTGGTTTTGAGACCTTCGGCGATTGTAACTTCGCCTTGCGGCAGGCCGGAGGCCGAATCGGGGAACAATACACGCCGCTTATCGCTGCACATCCCGCTGCGAATCGGAAGCCTTCCTGTGAGCAGCGCCGCCCGGCTCGGAGTGCATACCGAGGCGCCGACGTAAAAGTTCGTCCATTTCTGGCCTTCGGCGGCCATCTGGTCCAGATTGGGCGTGCGAATCGTCGGATGCCCATAGCAACCTAAATCACCGTAGCCCATGTCATCGCAGAATATAATCACGAAGTTTGGCTTTTTCGATGAGGATTTACCGGAGTTGAGCTTACCTCGGCCTGCGCAGTCGCCCAGCATAAGGGCACCGGCCCCAAAACCCAGAGCTTTGATGAATTGGCGGCGGTTGATGTTAGCTCTCATAGAAAGACTCCTTAACACCTTTTTCTTGCATACCAAAACTGTCACGTTACGCTATAATAGCCGTATAGCAGCAATCTTGCAAGCGTACAGACGAGCGCATCATTTGTAAGGAGTTTCTATTATTAGCCAGGTTAAAATTGTTCCACTGGATGCCGCCCGGCTCATTGATGAAACGGTGGTTGGGCCAAAAGCCACGAGTCTTGTCCGTCTGAGCCGAATCGGTCTTGCCGTCCCTGCCTGCTTCTGCATTACCGCGGCAGCATTCCGGGAGCATCTGGCGAAAAACAATCTGCTCACCCGTCTAAAAGCCGCCGCCGATGAACTCTCAAATACCAAGCCCCAGGCAAAGGAAGAACTTCTTTCCGTTCTCCGGCAGGCCATCATTCAGGCGCCTATGGCTGAAACGATCCGGCATGAGATAGAAGAGCATTATCTTACTCTCGGGGCAGACTCTGTCGCGGTCCGCTCATCCGGAACCGCCGAAGATTTGCCGGGCCATTCCTTCGCCGGTCAGTACGATAGCTACTTAGGCATATCCAATCTTGAAGATTGCATCGAAGCCGTCAAAAAATGCTGGGCCTCACTATGGACACTGCGCGCATACGAGTACCGAAAAAGAAATGGCTTTGACCACCTGAGTATCGGCATGGCTTTAATTGTTCAGTCGCTCATCGCCGCAGATACCTCCGGCGTTATATTCACCGCCGATCCGATTACAGGCAGCCGAAGCAGCATGGTAATCGAGGCCTGTTTTGGCCTGGGAGAGGCTCTGGTTTCAGGCAAAGTAACGCCTGACAGATTCGTGGTCGATAAGAAGAAGCTGAATCTACTTTCTCGTAAAATATCAGAGAAAAAAATTGAGCGCGTACTCGACAGGCACGGGACAATTAAAGAGCGAGCCATCCCAAAGGAAAGGTCACTCGCCTGCTGTCTGGATAAGAAACAAGTAAAGCGGCTGGCAAAATTTGCACGAAAAATTGAGACCGAATTCGGTAGTCCACAGGACATAGAGTGGGCGATACGTAACAATAAAATCTTTCTTCTTCAATCCAGACCCATTACCGCTCTGCCGCCGGAAAAGTCCTGGGAGGACCGCCAGATATGGTGCTGCAATCCGGCAAAAGAAGTCATACCCGATGTAGCGACGCCAATGACTTTGTCGGTAATCGATGCGATATTGGGAGGCTTTATTGACCCGGTATTCCGCCTGCTTTGTATGAATCGCGGCGACCATCCTGTTTACGGTTTGGTCGCCGGGCGACTTTATTTCAATGCAAACATCTGGGAGACCGTGTTCAGAGACCTGCCCGGCACCAAAGATCTCGATTTCACGAAACTAACGGGCAGTCATAAAGGCCTGCAAAAAGCAGTCTTGGGAATGCGAAATGCTTCCGACGAAGACCTGCCAAACATGAAATTCAGGCGGTATAGATTCTTTCTGAAAATCCCGCTTATTATTCTGGGCACACTTCGCAATACGCCTCAAAAAGGCCGGCGCATTCTTACAAATGTAGGAGCTGAGAACGAGAAATGGTCCCGCTTAAACGCGGCAAGCCTGACAGCCGAAGAAATAACAACGCACTGCCGGGAGATTATGACAGACCTCAACGAGTTGATTAGCCACGCACTATACCTGTTCAGTATGATGACGGCACTTCCGATGCTCGATATGATATGTAACAAATGGCTTCCCGACGGCAAAACAAAAGCAGGAGAACTTCTTGCAGGTATTGGTGGAATGGTCGATGCGACTGCGGGTCTGGATATTTGGCGATTGGCCGCCGCGGCTAATTCAAAAACGCAAGTTAAGGAACTCATACTTTCCAATAACAACTGGGGCACTCTTGAAGGCAAGCTCTCTCAAACGGATTCAGGCAGGGAGTTTCTGGCCCTCTGGAACCGGTTCATGCTTCGGCACGGCCACCATTGCCGGGGTGAATTGGAGCTATACAACAAACGCTGGAGCGAAACACCGGATTACATCCTCAAATTCGTGCGCAGCCATATTACTCAGATAGACAAAATAGATCCGGTTCAAAATTTCGCCAGGGCAGCAGAACAGCGCCGGCAACTTGAAAAACAGTGCCGCGAGCAGCTCAAAAATTCGATAAAGCGAACGATATTCAATCGTATTCTTATCCGCGCCCAGAAAGGTTCCGTCTTTCGCGAGAACGTCAAAAGCGAAGTCATAAAGCTGCTGACAGCAATGCGAAAAATGCTCATCGAGCTTGGCAAGAGACTCAAAGATAAAGGCGTACTTAAAAATGAAGACGATATCTTCTTCTTTTGGTATGAAGAGATTGCCCCTGTTGTAAATAGTAATGCGGACTTTGATATCCGCCAGGTAATTATCGACCGGCGGGCCGAATATGATAAAAACAGTTTGATTACACCTCCCGACGTTGTCTTTGGAAAATTCGATCCGGACAATTACATCCCGGATACCATAGATGAGCAGGCACAGGAACTTAACGGCCTTGGCGTAAGCCCCGGCACTGCCACAGGCAAGGCGCGAGTAATACTCAGGGCCGACACAGAGGAGCAGCTTTTAGCAGGCGAGATTCTGGTGGCGCCGTTCACCGATCCAGGCTGGACGCCTTATTTCGTTCCGGCTTCCGCAATAGTTATGGACGAGGGCGGTGTTATCTCGCACGGCAGTATAGTAGCCCGTGAATACGGCATCCCCGCCGTGGTAAACGTTGGAAGCGCTACCAAAATTATCAAGACCGGTCAGAAGATACAAGTTGACGGCAATCGAGGTGTGGTCAGAATTGTAGAAAATATGGAACGACCGGCCCTGCGATTGTAAAGATCGTCATAAGCCGA
>CBDVBU010000391.1:0-3823 GCA_965372295.1 uncultured Phycisphaerae bacterium | reverse complement strand
TCAGCGATTTCTGGCCAAACCTGTTGAGCCGGGAATAGGGCTGTTGGGTATGACGGAAACTTCCAGACGTTTACTGGTTAGGCTTAAGTGGCTGGAGAAGAGGACCTGGAAACACCGCGGCATGCGTATTGCCACAATTTTTGTTGTCGTTGCCCTTATGTCGATTTGCGTTCTGCCAATGGCAAAGGCTAAAAATGCCGGCGTGCTTACAGTGGTTGCAGATGGCAGTGCGAAGTATAGCTCGATTCAGGAGGCAATAGACGCCGCTGATGCAGGCACAGTCATTCGTATCGGGCCGGGCATGTACGAAGAACGCCTGAGAATCGACAAACCGCTTACGCTCGAAGGCGCCGGGTGGAACCAGACAACCATTATGACCATTAGTGCCGGAGCAGACGTGTTCGAAGAAGCGATGCGTAAGGTAGCAGTCCAAATGAGAGAAGCCAAAACTAACGAGCAGCGCAAGTCGATAGGGGCCAAATTCAAGGCAGAATTCAAAGAAAAATATGGTATGCCGACTTTACTCGTTAGCGGCACGAAAGGCGTTGTGATTCGTGACCTGAAGCTCACCTCACCCGGAACACGTTTGAAGGGACGTACGATGTCGGTGCCCATCATCGAGTTCAGCAACGCCAAAGCGTCCGTTTCAAAATGCGCGGTCATCGGAACTCCGGGGGACGGCATCCATATTCTGGATGGGTCGGATGTAGAGATTCGCGGCAGTTTGGTAGCTGCGGTGTGGAGTAGCGGAATCGTTGTCGGCGGAAGGCAAGGCGCAAGCTCCAGCGTGCGCTTGCTGGACAGCGAGCTGCGCAATTGCCATTACGCCGGGATTTGCATTCGAGAAGGCAACGATTCTGCAAGGGTGGAACGCTGCCGCATATCCGGGGCGGCATGGCACGGCATCCGTTATGACAATGTTTCACCAACGATCGTCGGCAATCTGATTTTCGGCAACGCCCGCTGTGGGATTTATGCATCCGGCAAAACAGCGGCCACCGTCAGGCGGAATCTCTTTTATGCTAACGAAATGGTCGGCATGTCATGCTGGTTTCAGAATCGAGATACCATCGAAGGCAACACCTTTGCCGGCAACAAACGCTCCGGCTTAGAAGTCTTAGGCGCATCCAAACCCATTGTGCAAAGGAATATCTTCTTCTCCGAACCCAATGGCGTGTTATGCAGCGACATTGGCAGCGATTCGGCTTTCGCGGTGTCCGACGGCATCGTCACGCTGGAAAAGAACCTGTTCTGGAACAATAAGCATAAGGCCGTCCGGCGACGCGCCAAAGCCGCCGATAGCGAGAGCACACTGGAGGAAATTGCGCTCGACAAACGGGCAGGTAATGTGGAAATTAATCCGATGTTTGCAAACGCGGTGCGCAAGGATTTCTCGTTGATGGCGGATTCGCCCGCCCGCCGGTTGGGAATAGGCGTTGCTGAGCCTATCGAATTCGAGAGTCCCTGGCCGATCCAGCCGGAAGAGGCCGCCATCATCCCCGACGGCCAGACACGTGATTACCGGAAATGGAAGAAGCCTGCTCAGATCACATCGTCTGCAAAGAGTCCCGCCGTTTCGAGAAAAAGCGAAGCAGCTTCGATCAATCCGTCTGACATCGCCTTACTTTATCACAGTGAACCGGATGTTCGTATTAAAACAATCAAAATGCTTGCGGCGAGTAATGATTCCGGATTAATAGACGACCTGATCCGCGCTGGCAGCGTGGAGAACTATACGCCTGTGCACAATGTATATGGTCAAGTGCTGCGGTCATTGACAGGAAAGAGGGATGTCCGAGGAAAGGGCGTCTGGAAAGCCTGGCTGGCAAATGAGGTAAAAGCAGGCCGTCTGAAAATCGAATATTTACCAATTCGCCCTGATCCCGGTTATGAAACTAAGATTATAACCTTTGCTCTAAAAGTGCCGGATGATTTTGATGAGATGGCAACTGCATTGATCGCCGAAATCTATGATCGCCGAAAATGTCTTGATGCTCTGAGGTACATGGTCTTTAACGACAATCTTCCTGATGTGCAAAAGTTTCTATCCGGAGACTGGCTGAGCAGTCTGTTTGCACACCGGAAAATTAATATTAATGACATTGGATATTTTTTGAATGGCCTTGCAAATCCCGGGCCGCTCAGAAAACAAATCGATACACATGTCCGTAATTGTCTTGATTCGGATAATCCAATCGTGGTTGCTAATGCGCTAAATCTTATCGCTGGAGTTAAAGGATTTTCGACTCGTTTTCTCGTTCCTGATGTGGAGGGCAAGATCGAGGAGCTTCTCTCCAGTTCTGTGCCGGAAGTTGCGGTCCAGGCACAACGAGCTATGGAGAGAATCAGGCCGAGCGAGAAAAAGCCAGCACCTTCCGAGGCAGGCAAAGTGGTGTCCGGTACGAGAAGTGTTTTACAGCGAATGATTGATTCTGCCCAGCCGGATGGTGCTATAATTATCCCCAAGGGTGTTTATACCGAGCCGGTGACAGTTACGAAACCTTTGACACTAAAAGGCCAATCCAGGAACGACTGCATTTTCGAAGTAACTTCCAATCGGCCTGCTATTTTTGTCGATACCAAAGGTAAAGGCAAAGTAATCATCGAGGCGGTAACAATTAAATGGCAGCTTGCAACAAGCGATAGGACCAAATATCCCTTTGCGGTTGCAGTTAAGGACACCATAGCGGAAGTTAAGAATTGCAACTTCCAGCCGCTGGGTAATTTCAAACGCTCACCCGTGGCGATAAACTCCATGGGTTTCTCCGAGCTGAATATAAATACGTGCAGATTCGAGGGATTCGAATATACCGTCTGCTTCGGCCAGGGTACAAAAGGAACGATACGCAATAGCCTGGTTATAGACTCGGGACATCAGGGCATTTCGCTATACTCGGGCGCAACTGCGGAAATTATTGGAAACGTTGTTACGGGCTCCAGATATCACGCTGTTCGCAGCACCGGCGGAACATTGAATATGACCGATAACCTTATCATAAACAACGCCAACAGGGGAGTCTATCTCGGCAATAAAAGCGCGCGCGGAACGATAGCCAACAATGTCATCATCGGCAACGGAACCGGCATCAGCGGCTTTGCGCAGACGAATGTCAAAGTGGAAAATAATATTATTGCCGATTCGAGTTACGCCGGGATTGGATTCCGCGATTCGTGCCGTCTTTCGATACGCGACAATATTTTCCGAGGTAACGAGCGGGGCTGGATTCTATTTAAAGAAGGCAGTAAGAACGGTAATACTGTATATAGAAATACATTCTGGCGCAACAAAATCGAAACTGAAAACCTGGACAAAACAGCCAATTCTGTAATCGCCGATCCGGGTTTTATCGACGCCGATAATGGCGACTTTTCATTGAAGCCCGGGCTGGCATTGCAACAGAAACAGGGCCTGACGAATCCGGAAATATTTAAGACACTATGGAAAAAATGGCAAAAGCGTGATGATAAAAATGGGCACGGCACAAATGAAGACCACTAAAGCTGCAATATGCCAGATACTTTGCCTTGACGGTGATCGCAGGGGCAATTTTACCAGGATTGAGAATGCGATTCGCGAGGCGAAGGATGCCGGGGCGGATATTGCCTGCTTGCCGGAAACTGCGATCCTCGGATGGGTCAATCCGGATGCCCATAATAGAGCGTGCACGATTCCGGGGGAAGATTCGGACCGGCTCTGCAAGCTGGCCAAAGATTATGACCTTCATCTCTGTGCCGGCCTGGCGGAAAAAGAAAGCCGGCGCTTATATGATTCGGCGGTCCTGATCGACAACAGCGGAAATGTTTTGCTCAAGCATCGCAAGAT
>CBDVBU010000390.1:0-3828 GCA_965372295.1 uncultured Phycisphaerae bacterium | reverse complement strand
CAAGCAGTTCGAGCACGTCGAGTGGCAGGGTTTTCGTTTTGAGGATTTGATATTTCCGCTGTTCCTGTTCATCATGGGAGTAGTGCTGCCGTTCTCGATTTCCCGCCGTAGGGAGCGGGGACAAAGCCTGCCCGTGCTCTACCTGCATATTCTGAAGCGAAGCGTTGTGCTCATATTGCTGGGTTTGATATTCAACAATTTGCTGAACTTCGAATTCTCTGAAATGCGCTGGCCGGGCGTGCTGCAGCGGATCGGAATATGTTACTTTTTCGCCGCGATACTGGTCGTCCACACAAAATGGCGGACCCAGGCAATATTTATCGCTGCGGTTCTGCTCTTGTACTGGCTTGCCGCGGCCTTGATTCCCGTGCCGGGCTTTGGCGCAGGTGTGATGACGGCCGAGGGTTGCCTGTCTTCGTATATTGACCAGCAGCTAATTCCGGGAAAACTTTATTACGGCTACGGTGACAATGAAGGCCTCATCTCCACCCTCCCGGCGATTTGTACCGTGCTTCTCGGCTCACTGGCCGGGCACTGGCTCCGCTCCGACCGCACCGGCTCACGAAAGGCTGCCGGACTGACAATCGCCGGTCTTGCATGTGTCGCAGTCGGCTATTTGTGGGGATTTAAATTTCCAATTATCAAGATTATCTGGACCAGTTCATACACCCTATTCTCGGGCGGCTTATGCCTGATGCTGCTGGCCTTGTTCTATTGGATAATCGACGTCAAGGGATACCGCAAGTGGACCATATTCTTTGTCGTGATCGGCGTCAATCCCATAACGATATACTTCCTGCAAAGATTCGTCGACTTCGGTTCAATCGCCGAGTTCTTCCTTTCGGGTCTGGTCGCACACGTGGGGCTGGTCGCGCCGCTGATTCTTCCTGTTGGTGTTCTGGCCGTCAAGTGGCTGCTACTGTGGTTTCTGTACCGGCACAGAATATTCTTCAAGGTCTAAAACAAATACCGGGACATGGAGCAGGCTGCCGAATTGCTCTGTGGTTTTACTCATCCGACGAAACAGCAGGAACGACTGTATCGGCGAATTGCCTGCGGTTGATGGCTTTGAACAGACTCAGGTACGAATCGGGATACGCCCACGGCATCAAATCCTCGCGTCCGGCACGTCCTCAATCGCCCTTATTATAAGCAAGCAAAACAATATACAATAAAAAATGTGCCAAAACGTTAAATTTTTACATCCATAAGGTCGATAGTTGCAAAGGCTGATAGCGAGAGTCAACACCTGTAAGCGGAGTTTTTCTTACAATTTCATGTTTTTTGATAATTCAAAAGGCTTAATTTGACGAAAATGATCAAACAAGAATCTCGGGGGTAAGTTCCGCAGGTGTGTCGGGGCAGAAGAAGGAAGAACTCCTGACGCGTAGTAAAAACGTAATGACGAAAGGAGATAATGAGCGATGGAAAAGAGAACGGTATTATTTGTGGATGATGAGGAAAAGGTACTGAGATCTCTAAAACGAGGCCTTCTTGACGAGCCATATAAAACTCTTTTTGCCAGTAGCGGGAAAGAGGCACTTGAAATCCTCCAGCGGAACCAGGTGCATGTAATCGTAACCGACATGCGTATGCCCGAGATGGGCGGACTTGAGCTTCTCAGGGCTGTCAAAGAAGAATATCCCAACGTCATAAGGATGGTTCTATCGGGATACACACAGGTAAGCACCCTGCTCACAGCGATAAACCAGGGAGAGATCTTCAGATTCATCACCAAGCCGTGGAAACTTGAGGAAGAGTTCAAGCCGGCAGTCCGGGAGGCGGTAGAGTATTACGACTTTCAGAATCAACGCAACAGGCCGGCAGAGGAAACGGAGCAGCATAAGACCGAACACGCGGAGAAAGTGCTGGAAAAAAGCTAAGGGAAAATAAAAAACAACTTAGGGATTCAGTCAACACGACAGTAGTAGACATTCAATCTGACCATCCGATAACCTCCGCCCGGGTTTGGCTGGAGGTAAAAGATGTGATGAGCAAAGATGTGATTACCATTGGTCCCGAAGAAACTGTGGTATCGGCCGCAAAGACGATGTCTGAGAATAACATGTCCTGTATCCTTGTTGTAGACAACGGCAATGTTGTAGGCATCGTTACAGAAAAAGACTTCCTCGCAAGGATTGCCGACGAGGATAGAAATTTGAATGAGATAGCGGTGGCGGAGACGATGTCTTGTCCTGTTGAGAGCATATCCCCTGATTTGTCTGTCTTTGATGCCAGCGCAATTATGGAGGCCAAACACATCAAGCGACTGCCAATCTTAGCTGGGAAGCGCCTGGTCGGAATTGTAACTCAAACCGACCTGACTCGAGCCCTTACATACTACTTTACATGGAAAGATGTTGCAGAAATAATGAGTAGCGATATGGCTGTGGTACAAACCAAAGCGACTGTTGCAGAAGCAGCGCAAATTATGAACTCACGCAATATCTCGTGTATCGTAGCTCTGAAGGGAAATGAAGTGCAGGGTATTATTACAGAAAGAGATCTTCTCAAAAGAGTTATTGCACCTCAAAAGGATCCTACTCATATCAACGTAGAAGAGGTAATGTCTTCTCCAGTAACGACGATACTCCCCAATCATTCTGTCTTCAGCGCCTACAAGACTATGGATAAGATGCATGTCCGCAGGCTGGTTGTTATGGAAAATGAGCAGTTGTGTGGGATTGTAACTCAAACAGACATCTTGAGAGAAACGAAAAAGAAGCTACAAAAGGAAGAAGAAAGAAACTCTCAGTTGCTGGAACATTCTAAAAGTAACATCTATACACTCGACTTAGATGGAAAGATAACCTATGTCAACCCGGCATTTATGGAACTATTAGAGGTTTCCAGCCCCGAAGAATTGATCAACCAATCTTTTTTGCCGGAACGGTTTTGGGACAATCCGGAAGAGAGAACTCAGTGTTTAAGGGGGCTGAAAAAGGGGAAAGTTGAAGTCAAAGAGTTAGCCCTTAAAACTTCCGTGGGCAGGAAGATATATGTCACTCTTTTTTCCACATTTACCAAAAACTCTCACGGCGAAATCAACGGAACTCAGGGCATACTCTATAACGTCACAGACCACAAGCTGGCAGAGGAGTCAATAAAGACTGCCTATAAACAACTTGGACAGTCTAACAGGGAACTGAAAGAAATGCAGTGTCAACTGGTGCAAAATGAGAAACTGGCTTCCATCGGCCAACTCGCCGCCGGGGTTGCGCACGAGATGAACACCCCAGTGGGATTCGTCGCTAGCAATTTCCAGACGCTGGAAAATTATGTGAAGAAAATCCGGGACATGCTCACAACGTACGACGAACTCATTGGACAAATTGAAACTCTGGGGAAAACAGAACTACGAAACAAGATAGAAGGTATAGGCCAATTCCGGGACGAGCTGCAAATTGACTTTATTCTCGAAGATATCCGAGAATTGTTCGATGATTCGAGAGAAGGCCTGGAAAGGGTTACCAGCATCGTCCAGAACTTAAGGGACTTCTCAAGAGTTGACCAACCGGGAAGCAATGACGAATACAATATCAATAAGGGTATTGAGACCACTCTTGTCGTGGCGAAAAATGAAATCAAGTACTATGCCGACGTCAAAACTGATTTTTCCGAAGTGCCCCCGATATTCTGCCACTCCGGCCAGATAAACCAGGTATTCCTCAATGTCCTCGTGAACGCGGCCCAGGCAATCAAGGCTCAGGAAAGAGACGGCAATGGGTCTATTACTATCAGGACATATGCAACAGAGACGGAGGTGGTCTGTGAAATCTCCGACGATGGGCCGGGGATTCCTTCCGACAAACTCTCGAAGATTTTCGA
>CBDVBU010000389.1:0-3846 GCA_965372295.1 uncultured Phycisphaerae bacterium | reverse complement strand
GAAAGCTATCCTGATTACCTCTTCGGCGGTTGTTACACCCTCCAATACCTTAATAACACCGCTGTCGAGCAGGCCGCCATAACCTTTTTGACGTGATGCCTCCCTGATCTGAGATTCGTTCGCGCTGGCAATAATCTTCTCGCTGACGTCGGTATCCACATCCAGGAACTCAAATATGGGCAATCTGCCAAGATAACCCGTTTCTCCACAGGCCGGACATCCTCTGCCGTGATAGAACACCGAGTCCTTTGCCCGCTCGTTGTCAATACCCAAATGTTTAAGGGCTTCTTCACTCAACGTTACCGGCTCTTTACAATGATCGCATATTCTTCTGACCAATCTCTGAGCAATCACCAAATTCAGTGCCGAAGCGAGCAGGTACCGCTCAATTCCCATATAGAGCAGTCTGCTTATCGCGCTCGGTGCATCGTTGGTATGGAACGTGCTTAAAACCAAATGGCCCGTCAAAGACGCTTTAATTGCTATCTCGACCGTCTCTTTGTCTCTGATTTCACCGATTAGAACTATGTCCGGGTCCTGTCTTAAAATTGCCCGCAGACATCGAGCAAAATCGAGATCAATTTCCGGTTTAACCTGAATCTGGTTAATCCCCGCGAGACGGTATTCTACCGGATCCTCAACCGTTGTTATATTTTTCGCCGGATCCCTTAGGTGGCTCAGTGCTGAGTACAATGTAGTACTTTTACCGCTGCCGGTCGGCCCCGTGACAATTATGATACCATGGGGCTGTGACAGCTTGCTTTTCAATTCTGTAAGGCGTTCCGGTTCAAGCCCAAGTTGATCCAAGTCGTGCTTGACCGCCGATGCATCCAGAATTCGCATCACGACTTTTTCGCCGTATATGGTCGGAATGGTCGAGACGCGGCAATCGATGGCCCCGCCGGATATTTTCATTTTGAATCGACCGTCCTGAGGCAATCTTCGCTCGGCGATATCCATTCGTGCGACAATCTTAATTCTGGCTATGACTGCCGCCTGCATCTTTTTCGCCGGCGGAACCATGCCTCTGAGAATGCCGTCCACTCGCATGCGAACAACCGTCGATTTTTCCTGGGGCTCGATGTGAATGTCACTTGCCCTGCATTTGACCGCCTGGCTCATGAGCAAGTCAACGAACCGAATCACAGGGGCTTTATTGGCGGCATCTTCACCGATAGTATCGGGTTCAACGATATCTTCCAAAAAGACATCGTCATCTTGCCTGTTTTCATTCTCAACTTCGATCTCTACCAGATTGCGAAGCTGCTGTTCTTCCACATCCGAGCCGTGATAAATCACCTCTATCGCCCGATGAATTTCCCGGGCCGAGCTAATCGCCGGCTTAATCTTACGCTTCAATTTCAGCGTAACGGTATCTATCGCGACAACATTGAGCGGATCAGCCATCACAATAACAATGTTGTTGTTATCGTCCTCCTCGACAGCTACGAGACAAAATCGCTTGGCGATGCTCTCAGGCAACATTCGAGCGATGTCCATGTTGATCTTGTCCAGCTTGTTGGCGTCATCGAAGTGGATGTATTCCATCGAGAAATGTTCCGCCAGGGCGGCCGTGACATCCTTATCATTAAGCTTCTTGAGCTGCAGCAATACTTCTCCGAATCGACCGCCTTGCTCACGCTGTATGTCAAGCACTTCCTGCAATTCGTCGCGGCTTAACATACCTTTAGAAACGAGCAGCTCGCCGAAAAGAAGACTGGTCTGGGCTTCAGCAATATTAGAGATAGTTTGTACAGAATCCATTCGATTACAATCAAATCATTTATACATTAAATACTTCGTATTCGTCCGCTGTTATCTCTATAGACAGACCGCAGACAACAATATAACCTGAGGCAAACTCCGCCCTGCTTAAGATAAGGGTAGGGAACCATAAAATGTGGTTGTAATACTCACTCTCTTCTCCCTGTCATAACATTCTATAACCCTTCATATAAAATATACTGCAAAAAACGCGAAATCCAAAAATCACAGTGGTTTTAGTCTCGGACAATTGGCGGCAATAATTTAAGGAAATCTTGTTAATCCTCGAGCAAAACACGCTGGAGCGAAGAATTCGCCGCTTTTGTAAAGCCGGCGGCTATTTATGGGACGCTTTGCGAATTTCTAACAGGCCGGCTAAAATCCTTGACTAAATGCCGGAAATTGCTAATATTAGCGTTAATTGAAACGCCGTTCTATAAATAGTATGCAAGTAGAACACTTGCGGATGTGGCGGAATTGGCAGACGCGCAGGCTTCAGGTGCCTGTGCCCTTCGGGGCGTGGAGGTTCGACTCCTCTCATCCGCATTAGAGTCCTTGTAATCGGCAGGAGCGGTCTTTTTATGTCATAATCCACGGACGGAGGAACGATTTAACGAAAACCGTACGGATAAGTCGATAAATAGTAGTAAAGAAACAACAAGAATTAATCGGCTCCAATTTTTTTACACGGGGTCGCATTAGGAAGGCTAATAATAGCGTTATGATTGAAATTTTCCAAAACTTCGAACAGATGACGGGTCGGTTCGGTACCTCGATCCTGATCGGCTCCGGAGTGGTATTCCTGCTATTGGGATTGTGTATATGGATCAGCGGACTGGCCCTTAGAAAAATATTAATCTCTATAGCCGGCCTGGCCGTCGGGATTGTGGTTGGACTCTTTGTCGCAGGACGAAATATTTTCTCCGCTTCGCTCTCGGGAGCACTTGCGGCGTTGATTGCCCTTATATTCGAAAAGGTCATGGTCGTACTGCTGGCTGCGGCATTGGCGGCGGCGATTGCTTTTACCGTCCTGGCCGAGCCGTATTTCGAAAAGGCGGAAACCACCGAAGTCCAAAACGAAATGTCGGATCAGACCATAACGGCCGGCCTCGACGAAACATTGCAAGAACTGAAAACATTCGGACTTGACGCCGGCGAAAAAATAAAACAGGCCGGCACAAAAATCCCCGTACAGATATGGGCGATAATCGCGGCGCCGGCAGTGATTTTTCTCGTCTGTGGTATCGTTCTTTGGCGCTGGACCACGGCTTTATTCTTTTCAGTCCTGGGAACAATAGTCATCTTTCTCGGTATGATTTTACTGCTGTCGTACAAAGGGACCGAACCTGTGAGCCATATTAGTAGCAAGCCCTTTATTTCCGCCGCGGTTTTTCTCGCGATGGCCGCTTTCGGCACGGTTGTCCAGCTACTACTTTGCAAAAAATCCAAAAAGGAAAAGATAACAAAAATAAAGCCCGGCAGAAAAAATGATAAGGACAAGAAAGAGCCTGAAGAAAACGTAGAACATGACTGGCGTTCGGCGTAAAAACAAAAAGAAAGATCAAGGGGCCGAATAATGGATTACTTTACAATTCTTGCGCAGACAGCTACGGAGACGTCAGAAGAAGCAGTCGTCCCGATGGATATATTCTGGGAACAAATCACCTCCCTGAGCCAACTCGAAGCATTGACTTTTATCTCTTTCGGCGTGGTTTGCCTGTTCTACGGCTGGCGCGTCTTCAAAGTCCTGGTCGTCATAAATTTTGCACTGTTCGGCATGATGCTGGGAATGGCGATAACCGAGAAAATCGTCGGCTTGAACAACCAGTTCGTCGGCGGAATCGCAGGCATGATAATATTGTCGGTCCTCTCCGTGCCCTTGATGCGATGGGCCGTTTGTTTATTAGGTGCGGCCGCGGGAGGAATACTCACTTCGGGAATATGGTACGCCTGCGGTCTGACCGAAAGGTACATCTGGGCCGGCGGGCTTATCGGGATTATAGCAGGCGGCATGATTTCCTTTATCGTTTTCAAAGCCGCCGTAATACTCTTTTCCAGCCTGTGGGGCAGCGGTTTGGTAGT
>CBDVBU010000388.1:0-3857 GCA_965372295.1 uncultured Phycisphaerae bacterium | reverse complement strand
GAATGATCCGTGTCGTAAAAGTACTGGCCGTCAAAGCAGAGATTGGTGAACGCATTGTTTTTAAGCTCCGCGTCAATCTCATCCGGGAGTTGCTTGGAAGAAAATCCGGCCTCCTTTGCCTGCGGTGCATATATGCCGATATTATCATCATCAATATCGTTACGATCCACCTCGACAGTTGCTTCGTAATCGTCGTTGATTACGGTGTACTTAAACGCAGCCAGCGTCTTAACGGTCTTTGAGCCGAGCCATTTGATCATTTTCGGAAAGCGGGACAGCCAGGTGTAATCGTTCTGGCTGGACCCGGACGGCACCTTCATGGTTGTTTTTTCCCAGAGGGACGGAGCCGCTTCGAATGCCTTGTTGAATGTGGTTTTCAGCGTAATGAAAACCGCTGTGAGATTTGCTTTGTTTACTAACATAATAAACTCCTTTTTTTTAGGTGTTTAGGTTGAAGGTTAAAGGCTGAAGGGGAAGGATGAGGGCCGTTTTACCTTCGGCCTTCAGCCTTCTACCTTCCACCTATCTCTTATCTCTTATACCGTTACGCTGCCAGCAGCTTTTTCTGATATTCAATCCATACGGCCAGCATAATCACGTCATCGGTCTCAAGAGTTCCGTCGTCAGGCTGGATGGTAAGCTCCATTGCAGCGGGATATGCTGTGAGGTTTGCCAGCGCTAAAGTCAGGGTTAAATGTTGTACTGTCTTTGTTGCAGCATCACCCGTCATAGCGTCTGTGTCGCCTCCGAAATCGGCGTCTGCATCGTAGAGAGCATCCACCGCGTTATTATAAGCCACTATTGTAAATTTTGTGGCGTCGGCTCCTGTTGCGCCGATTTTTGCTGCAAGGATGTGCAGCGTCATGTTGGCGGTGATATCCGCATCGGGCGGGATTATTACTTTAGTGCCCACTGCGGTCGGCGTGGCGTGATTGTTCCAGCGGATGCCAAGACCTTCGGCAGTAACGCAAAATCCCGGAAGTGGATCAGAGGCATCTGCGAATGCCGCGAGCACTACTCCGGCATCGGTAATGACCGGCATGGGGATATTTATAATGCCCTTGGCAGTAAGCAGGCTCTGATAGATTTCCTGCAGGGCGGCCTCGGCCTCGGTTTGCGCCGTAAACGTGCCTGCGTCTGCGATGCTGATTGCGCTGGCCGCATGTGCAGCACTACCGTCTGCAATATGGGTTGCCACATCAGCCTGCCTGATGGCGGGCTCTATGTCGATCCAGGCGTGAGTTGTGTCGATATAGGCTGCGATAATACCGCAAAAAATGTTATGGGTTACGTTCGCGGTGAGATCCACGGTCTGGTCGTCAACCAGGAACACATTGTCCCCGACATTGGCCTGGCTGATTACAGTGTCCATGATCACCTTGACAAGGCCCCGGCGCCTGAGCACAACATCCAGATCACCGTTTGAGCCGTCGGTATTGTCCTTCTGGTCCATGCAAATCCCCTGAAAAATCAATCCGGCAGTGTCGGAACCTTCCAGCGCGTAGCCGGCTGCGTTCACGCAGGCTAATGCCCCGCCAAATATTTTCTCACTCGCTGCAACCGGAAAGTCTTTTTCCACTCCGTCCTGCAGCTCTATCTGTTTATCTTCGCTTAATACTGTCATGATGCTCTCCTTTTTTTAATTGAATATTTAATATTGAAAATTGAAAATTGAAGGAATTCTGCCGATTTTAAAAAGCTGGAGCGAAGCGACTCCACAAATATTCAATAGTCAATAGTCAATTTTCAATCTTCAGTTCTACGCTCCGTACTGCTTGATATCCTCCACACTCACATCCATCATCTTGGCCACAGCCAGGACGGTTTCATCCGTTATGATGTCGTCGACCGTTTCTTTCTTTTCCGGCAGCTTGGTGACCGGAACAACAACCGGAGCTTTAGCCACAAAAGTTTTGAAACCTTCGAGATCCCGCGTGGCATATTCCGTTGCCCACTTGGTTTGATCGGGCGTGATTTTTCCTTCGGCCCCGGCTTTTGCAACTACTTCCTCGGCATCCCTGTCTGCAAGCTGTTTTGTAACTTTATCGAACTCCTCACGGGACACCCCGGTTTTGTCCGACTGCTTCAGGGCGTGGATGGATGCCACTACAACCGATGTGCCGTCGCCTTCTTTCAGCTCAAGGGCGTCGAGAACATCCTTTGCGACCACCTCTTTTACGTCGGGAGTCTTTGCCTTTTCGTCAAGTTTTGCCACGGCGGTTAATACGTCATCCTCTTTTGCGCCGTCCGCCAGCCCGAGCGCTTTGAATAGCTTTTTAAAAAAGTCCATATTCTTCTCCTTTTCCGTGTTTTCCTCCCCCAGCCCGTCGTGAGCCTCAAGGTCGAACGACTTTGCCAGGATCGGGGTTAAATTATTTGTTTTAGGCGTGTTTGTAAGCGCCACGGAATGCAATGCAACTATCCTCTGATCGGATTTTCGCACTCCGAAAACCTGTGAAAAATATCGGTATTCCTTTTTCAAAATATATTCAGCGGCCTCTTCGGTCCATTCGACACGCGCTTCGATTCCGCGCCCTTCGGTATAACGATATTCTTTCACCCATCCCGCAGCCGGAGCCTTGATGCCCTTTATGGTCTGATGCTCGTAATCGAAAACAATATCGATGCCGCGTTTTGTTATATATGCGCTGAGTATTTCGTAGGATTTGGCATCAACCAGGTATTTGGTTTCTCCTTCGACTTCGTTCCAGCCTTCCTTAAACAGCAATATCCATTCGGGGATCTTGCCGTCTTTTGCGCTGATTTCAGCGACGATAAGATGTGCAAAAGTTTTCATATCTTGTCCCTTTCCATTTGTCTTCTCAGCTTATCCGGGTACTTCGCAAGATCCGGCTTCCAGCTTTTTTTTGCCGGGTTATGATCCCATCCCGGATCGGGCATCAGCGGCCTTGCCGGCATCTTGTTTCCTGTTTTCGGATCGACCGGCTCGATCAGCCCGCCGGTGGGGTCCTCGGTTTCAATCTTGAGACCTTCTTCCTTCACGGCGTCTTTGTGCACCGGGTTGACGCTGCATCGGCAATTATGAACAGTTGCGCCCGGAATAATATAACTTTCATCATTCTTCACAGAAAGGTTGTACACGATGCCGTTGTATGGTATAGTGTCGACATATTTTATTTTATGGAGACAATAATGAAACCTGGCCCAAGTCCTGAAATCATCAAGCGTATTGAAGCAATCGAGAGGAGCGCCCTCTCCGAGGCGATCAGCCGACTTTATCTTGTCGAAAAGTATTCTTACCGGCAACTCTGCGCCCGCTGGAACATTAATACACGAACCCTGATGCGCCTCATCAGGCATTTTGGAATCAAGCCGCGGAAAGGCGGCGAGGCCGTTCGTGCACAATGGCTGCACGCTCCAGAAAAAAGAAGAAAAAAAGCGGCGAATATAATGAAGGAATTGTGCGCAAAGATGAAAAAAGAAGGGTACCATCCACGCGCCGGGAAAACCAAGGAGGTGGATCAGGGTGCTATGCGTGCTGCTCTTAAGCTTAAAAAAAGCACGTCTTCCAGACGCCCTGAAGTTAGAGCAAAAAACGCTGCTTCTCACAGGCTCGTTATTCGGAGAAACCCTCCTGCTCACGCTACAAGTAAGGCTCTGCCGACAAGAGCGGAGCAGCTTATGATCGAGCACGTTGCGAATCTTGGCCTTAGTCCAATCCATAACCACATTGTATCTACAGAACTTGGCCCCAGGTGGCTTAACGTATTTATTTCCGATCTCAACCTTGGAATCGGATGCGAAGCACCTGGCCGGTTTCCCCTGGACTGGCAAAGACATTGCGCTCTCTCCAAACTTGGCATTCGTCTCGTTTACATTACCAATAAGCGCATTTA
>CBDVBU010000387.1:0-3862 GCA_965372295.1 uncultured Phycisphaerae bacterium | reverse complement strand
TCGTTCGGCGCTGGCGCGACTCAGAACACAGCACATAGTACGCAGAACGAGTTACGGTAACAAAAGGATTTGATTTGTGGAAACGCTCATCGAACAAATACACTTGTATATCGCCCGGGTAGCGGACTACCCTCTTCTGATAGTCGCCATCGAATTGATTCTCATTGGTCTTGTGGTTTACTGGATAGTGGATTTTCTCGAAGGAACTCGCGGCGAAAGGCTTTTCCGTGCCGTCATATTCATTCTTGTCGTAGGCTCCCTTGTCATGAAGCTGCTCGTCGGGCAGTTCCAGTTCGAACGACTGCAGTATCTTTACAATGGATTTTTGATTGGTGTTTTGATTATTGCAGTGGCGGCGTTTCAGCCGGAAGTCCGAAGAGCTTTGATGCGAATAGGCCAGAGTCATTTTTGGTCGAGCGCTTCTCTGCAGCTATCGCGGACAGTCGAAGAGCTGGTTGCCGCCGTAACGGTACTTTCCGAAGCTCGAATCGGGGCCATTATTGTTATTGAAAAGCGCGTGGCGTTGGGCGAATTTTTGGAAACCGGCGTTCGAATCGACGCCCGGGTGACTTCCGAGCTGCTCAAGACTATTTTCCAGCCCGGCACAGCTCTACACGATATGGCCGTTGTAATACGAGGTGAAAGAATAATAGCCGCCAGGGTGCAGTTGCCTCTTGCTGAGCCTGGTGGTATCGGGAGTGCTTCGCTTGGATCTCGTCACCGTGCGGCTATAGGTATAACGACCGGCTCGGATGCCATCTGTCTGGTAGTAAGCGAGGAAACCGGTATAATTTCTGTTGCTGAAAACGGAAAACTTACACGAAATATGGATGAATCCAGCTTAAAAAAATATCTTTCAAGCATGCTCTCATAAATCGATACGATGTTAAAAAAGATCAAATACAGCAAGATAGCAATTGTTATTTTTTTGACAGTTCTGATCTGGGTTTGGGCGGACCTGGCACTGGACGAAACGTTCCCTGTTCCCGGTGCTACGATAATTGTAGCCGAATCCGAATCAAGCCCCGATCTTTGGGTAAATTTCGGCGGGAAAGCTTCCACTTCTATCGACAATATTGTGCTCAAAGGCCCGGCATCCAAAATTGCAGAGATAAAGCGCGAATTAAACGATGGCTCACGGGAGCTTAAATTCTCTTTGTATCCTGATTGGCAGGGAATATCTACCGCCGGTTCGCATACTTTAAACGTTCTGGATTTTATCAAAAAGAGCGCAGAGCTGAGAGAGCTTAGTGGTCTAACGGCTGAATCTTGCGATCCGAATACACTTACCGTCGATGTCGTTAAACTCGTTGAAAGACCCCTGACCGTTCAATGTATTGATGAGAGCGGAAATTCTCAAAAGACCGAAAGCATCGTGCCGCCAACAATTAATATGCTTGTCCCTGGAGATTGGGGTCTGAATAAACTCATTGCCCAAGTTAAGCTGACGCGAAGTGAAATCGAAAAGGCAAAAGAAGAGCCTATTGAGAAAAAGCCGTCCGTCGAGCTGGCGGCAGAGCAAATTAGAGAGTCGGCTAAAGCCGTGACGATCAAGTTGGCGCCGGAAGAAGATACGCTCAATGTTAAGAGAATAGAGAACGCGACAATCATGATTGCCATGGATCCGACCTTATCAGCGAAATATTATGTTGAAATTACAAACCTGTCCAGCGTGTTGAATCCTTTTGCTGTCAGAGCAACAAACGAAGCAAAAGAAGCGTATGAAAATCAACAGTTGCCGCAGATGACGCTGTACATTTTCGATAGTGATACGAAAAAGGGCCGTAAGAAGGTTAACTACAATTTTCCTCCGGAATATGTCCGCACGGGCACGATCGAGCTGAGCCAGGAACCGGCTATCGCCGAATTCAAGTTGATACCTCGGCCTTCTGCTGAAAGTGAGTAGGGCGCCGGAGCCAAAAAGCCATCAAGGCCTCGATTGTCATCCACAGTGCCAGCACGAATATCCCCGCTCCGATTGTAGATAGAAGCCATTTTTCGCCGGAATATTTTTCATTAGTCAGAAAAAGTATTTCGTTTTTGACCATAGCCCAGTTCGTAATGACCAGCATAACCAGGCACGGCAGAGCGGTTACTATAAACTTCAAGCCTCCCTTGCTTTTTAAGTAGAGTGTAACCACCAGCAAAGCCATCGCAGCTAAAAGCTGGTTGGCGGTTCCGAACAAAGGCCAGAGTTTCATTGCACCTTTGCCGTCGGCGCCTGTGGCGAATGCCAGCCCCGCCGCGGTAATCACTACGAAAGTAGTCGCTATCCACCTGTTGGCCAGGAAGGGAATTCGAAGATCGTTTGCCAGCTCACTGACTACATAGCGTTGGATTCTCGTGGCTGTATCGAGGGTCGTGCCGGCGAACGAGGCAATGAATACACCCATAAGTGTAATTCCAACCGTTTCAGGCAACCCGAGTTTTGCCATCATATTTGCTGCGCCGATTACTACCGGTGCTATTTTGTCGGACAGTCCCTTTGCCCCTATCCATGTGCCGTATTGATGCTGCCAGGCGGCTTGCCCGGTTAGAATTGTTCCATCGTCGAGCTTGAGTGCCATTCCGATGCCGGCAGCGACACAGACCAGTACCAGCACAGCCAGGAAGCTTTCGAGCAGCATCGAGCCATAGCCTACAAACTGACAGTCGGTTTCTTTTGCGACTTGTTTCGAACTTGTGCCGGAGGCGACAAGGGAATGGAAGCCGCTAATGGCGCCGCAGGCGATTATCACGAACATAAATGGCCAGATCGGCGGAGTGCCGGCGGGAAGCGCCCTGTTGAAAGCCGGCGCGACCAGGGGAAGGCCGCCTGACAATGAAGAGACCACAACTCCACCAACCAAAAGGCCCATTGCGATAAAAAGCTGCCAGGCATTGATATAATCGCGGGGCTGAAGCAGCGTTGTCACCGGCAGCGTCGAAGCCACCCACGCGTACATCAAAAGGATTATTACCCACAGCCCCGTGGGTGGTATCCCAAAGGCCGTACTGAGCCGGACAGGGAGCAAACTGCCAATAGCAATACATATGTACATTCCGACTACAGCCACCGCTGTGGCAATAGCAACGTTGGCGGTTTTTTTGTAGACGGCGAAACCCAGCGCAACAGCTATCGGAATCTGCAGCCAGACCGGGATAACAGCACTCGGAAACGTAGTGAATACCGCCGCAATTACAACGCCGAATATTGCGATGACAATCAGTAGATTCAGGAACACCACGGCGAAGAATATGAATCGCACGCGCATGTTGATATACTTAGCGGCGACTTCCGATATGCTTTTACCGTCGTTTCGCAACGAGATAACCAACGCTCCAAAATCGTGCACGGCCCCCATAAAAATAGAGCCGAAGAACACCCAAAGTATCGCCGGCAGCCAGCCCCAGATAATGCCTATGGCCGGACCTACAATCGGCCCGGTGCCGGCAATCGATGTATAATGGTGGCCGAAAATTATCCCCTTGCTGGTCGGGACATAATCAACATTGTCCTGCCGTTCCACGCTCGGCACACGTGCATTCTTATCAAGTTTGAATATTTTTTTTGCGAGAACTCGCCCGTAGGTATGATAAGCCACCAGATACCCGCCGCCACAGATTAACATGAGCAAAAGTGTATCCATTTGTTATATCCGTTCCGTATTATTCGCTACTCTCTATGCTTTCTAGTAAAGAGCCGTATAGGTACTTCATCTATGGGCAGTATAGATCGTAGCCGGTTTACGATAAATCTGCGATAGTTTTCTTCAAACAGTTCGGGGGCGTTTACAAACATGAGCACTGTAATCGGATTGACTGCAATTTGCGTTGCATAATAAATCTTTGGCCAACCTTTCTTTCCCCTTTTGGCAGCGGT
>CBDVBU010000386.1:0-3868 GCA_965372295.1 uncultured Phycisphaerae bacterium | reverse complement strand
TCCTGCACGGCGGCAGGCAGGAAGGCGTCGAGGTCATCGAGGTCAATAACGGCAAACTGAGCTTTAATGTCGTGCCGACGCGAGGTATGTCGATTCAGGAGGTAGTGATGGGTGATCCTTCGACTCCGCTCAGGACAGGTTTGCGACTCGGCTGGGATTCGCCGGTCAAGGGCCTGGTCCACCCGAAATTCATCAATCTGAACACGCGCCAGGGATTAGGCTGGCTGGAGGGTTTCAACGAGTGGATGGTTCGCTGCGGCCTGGAGTTTTTCGGCGCGCCGGGAACCGACGAGTTCATCGACAATACCGGCAATAAAGCAACGATGGATCTGACGCTGCACGGCAAGATTTGCAACACGCCGGCTTCGACGGTCGAAATCATCATCGAACGCGAGGCGCCCTATCGTATCACGATACGCGGCCGGGTCGATGAGACATTACTACACGGCCCGAAGCTCGATATTTTGACCCGGATTTCAACTGTGCCCGGCACTAACACCTTCCAGATTTCGGACACGATAACTAACCGCAGCGCCATTGAGCAGGAATTCGGCATCCTTTATCATGGCAATTACGGGCCGCCGCTGATGGAAAAAGGCGCCAGGTTTTTCGGGCCGGTACGGCAGGTAACGCCGATTAACGAGCACGCGGCCAAAGATGTCTCCAATTACGCCCTCTACCGCGCTGCGAAGGCGGGATTTCCGGAACAGGTTTATTGTTTGCAGCTTTGGGCAGACAAGAACGATCGGACGAAGGTAATGCTTCGCAATGCCGCCGGCAATAAAGCCGTATCGATGGCATATTCGGTTAAGGAGCTGCCATTTTTTACGCTCTGGAAGAATCCGGTAGCCCAGGAAGACGGATACGTGACGGGCCTGGAACCTGGGACCGGCTTTCCACGCAATAGATCGATCGAGCGAAAGTTCGGCCGGGTACCAAAGCTTGCCCCGCATGAAAGCCGTTCGTTCACGATTGATTTTGCTCTTCACGCAGACAAAAACGAGGTAAATGCCTCGGCCGATGAGATTACACGCATCTGGGCCGGCCGTAAAACTCAGGTTGATACGGCCCCACTGGCCGGCAGCGGGCCAAGCCTGGAAGAGATCCTCAAGGCGGCAAAAACCTGGGGTCCGGCGTTCAAACTGTGGTATGGCAAATCATCGCCGGATTTCACTTTGACCGATATAGAGGGCAAAAAGCATAAGCTGAGCGACTATCGCGGAAAAAATATTCTGATTGTCTTCTGGGCAACCTGGTGTGGTCCCTGCATAAGGGAGATACCGGATCTGATAGAACTGCGAAACACGGTCAGCAAGGATGACTTGGCCATATTGGCCATCTCAAATGAAAGGCCGGATGTGGTCAGCAAGTTTGTCGCCAAGGCGAAAATGAATTATACGATCTTGCTCGACCCGGGTGTTCTGCCGGCCCCATACAATACTATAAGAGCCATCCCGAGCAGTTTCTTCATCGATTCCGAGGGCAAAATCAAGCTGGGCAGTACCGGCCTGGTCTCATTGGATGAAATCAAGGCCATCTTTAAGGCCGAATAACAAGAGCACAATATGTAGCTTAAGGAGCCGCCATTCGTACCGGATACCTCTAATTCCCCCGTTTAGACGCCAAATCATTTGCTATGGCTATTATCGGGCAAAAGTGGGTCTCCTGTTTTTACTTGGATTACATCTTGAAATGTGTTATTAAATCAGTGGAATATTAAAGGCTGGGTATTTGATGTTGGGAGCGTTGCCCAATACATTCAGAGTACCCGTGAACAGTGAGGCTACTGCAATGAAAATAAGACTTTTTGACCGGTGTTCGGACAATCCTATCATTTCACCTTTGGATATGCCTTTCCAGGCCGCGGGCGTGTTAAATCCCGGGGCCACTCAATACGGTGATGAGGTCCTGCTGCTGCTTCGAATTGAGGATCATGCGGGGTACTCAAGCCTACACGTTGCACGCAGCAAGAATGGCGTGGACGGTTGGGAAATCGAGCCGGAACCATTGCTCCGCTACGGTGGGCCTGAATGGAGATATGAGCAGTGGGGCTGTGAAGACGCCCGGCTAACATATCTTGCCGAAGAGAAATGCTGGTACATTACTTACACTGCGTATTCACCCGCAGGCGCGGCCGTAGCGTTGGCTCGCACTGAGGACTTCGAAAGGGTTGAGCGGATCGGCCTGATTTTCTCACCCAATAACAAGGACGCTGTTCTATTTCCTAAGAAATTCGGCGAGAGATGGGGCGTTCTGCACCGGCCTGATGCCGGGGGCATCGAACACATTTGGTCTGCCTACTCACCCGATCTTATTCATTGGGGCGAGCCGCATTGTGTGTTGCCGGAATTAGCAGGCCCGGCCTGGGATGGCGTCAAAGTCGGAGCAGGGCCGCCACCGATCTTAACGGAGCACGGCTGGCTACTGATATACCATGGTGTAAAAGCTTACGGCGGTCATTTGGTTTATCGAGCCGGTGTAGCTCTCCTGGATAAAGACAAGCCGCACAAGACGATTGCTCGCTCGCGCAACTGGATTTTTCAGGCCGAAGCACCCTACGAAATGTCTGGATTAACGCCAAACGTGGTGTTTCCAACGGGACTCTTGCTTCGAGGCGATGAGCTGTGGATGTATTATGGTGCGGCGGACAGTTGCACCTGTCTGGCCACGGCAAAACTTGACGAAGTTTTAGCCTTACTGGTTGATTGATTTCGTGTATTGAAGTTCTTGTTCTTCTGTTTCTATCCGTCTTTACCAGCCCTTTTCCTTTCCTCTTTTGGTAAGACTGACCGTTAGTTGTTAGTAGCGACGTCCGCCACGTCCGCCACGACCGCCACGGTCGGAACTATCACGTCTGTCTCTGTCGCCACGGTCACCACCGAAACCTTCTTTTTTGCCTTGGTCACTGCTATGGCTTATTGTCCTCTTACCCTTTTCAACCTTAATGGTGTGTCCCTTCAAATTTTTGCCATTCAGTTCGCTGATCGCGGTTTGGCCTTCATCTTCAACCGGCATTCCTACAAATCCAATTCCGTTTGATTCGCCCGTAGCCCTGTTTCTTAAGATCTTAACGGATATGACCTGGCCAAAAGCTTCAAAAGTCCGACGCAAATCGTCTTCCGTTGTCTCGGTAGACATATTTCCTACATAGATATTCATATAGATTTCCTTACTCTTGTTTCTAACAGACATTCTTACCGTTAAAAGGACTTGGCTTAACGACTGATCTTTTCTTCCATTAAGATAGCAGCTTTCGCTGACAAGTACAACTCTTTTTGAATATTCTTTGCCAGTACTATTCTTGACCGGCTATATCCCCCCCAAATAGCCCTTTCCTTAGGGATGGTTGCCGATTCCGTAATACAATCTTTCATCTTCTCTTTTTTTTGTGCGTGTTTTTCGACAAGGCTGACGGAATCAATTAGATAATAAAGAGTTATCCCGGCTTGCCGGGATTCCATATTTGTCATTCCCGCGAAGGCGGGAATCCACTCTGCGTCCGATCCGGCATTTTAATTTTTGAGTTTAGTTGCGGCCAGAGGACGCGATAGGTGTTGAAGTTCTTTTTCTTCTGTATATTTACAGTCCGTTACACAAATCTCGACATACGCTATACGCAATACGAGTCCATTTACAGTCTGTTGCACGAGTCACGGGTCTCACTTGATCTCCTATCCGCAATACGCCATACGCTATACGAGTTTATTTACGTCTTTGCCATCCCTTTTATCCTTAAACCTCATAAATCGGTAAACGGCCCTAATTATCCCCCCCAAAAAAGTACCGGACACCTTTAATTCCCCCTGTCCTCTATCAAAACCTGTCATTAGCAAGCACAACTCATCGAAAAATGTACCCCCTATGGGGC
>CBDVBU010000385.1:0-3868 GCA_965372295.1 uncultured Phycisphaerae bacterium | reverse complement strand
TGCCACGCCTCGCCGGCCTTCGCCGATGGACGCATATATATCCGGGGAGTCGAGAATCTCTACTGCATCGGGAGTCGTGATTGATGGATGAATTGGATTTGACATTTGTGGATCGAACCGTCGATGGAATCGGTGCCGGGGCTGAGAATGTGCTTACGATATTGCAGGCTGTACAGGGGCGCTATGGCTATCTACCGAAAGAAGCTCTTGAGCGGATTTGTGACGTTACGCAGATTACCCCGGCATCAATTGCGGGTGTTTCGACCTTCTATGATCACTTTCGACACCGTCCTGCCGGGCGTCATACAATTCGGGTTTGCATCGGTACAGCCTGCCACGTTAAAGGTGGCGGACAGATTTATGATGCTTTTAAGAGACATCTTGGAATCCCGGAAGGAGAGGATACGGACCCGCAGAAAATGTTTACCGTTGAAAAGGTAGCGTGTATAGGGTGCTGTATGCTCGCCCCTGCAATACAGATTCTCTCTCCTGCAATACAGATTGACGATATCACATACGGTCACCTGACCGGTGACCGGGTGCCGGTAGTCCTGAGGGATTTTCTTGAACAGCAAAAGGCCGGCGCTCGACAAGCGGACAAACCAGGCTTTGCAAGAGATGGAAAGCACCTTGGTGAAATCCGTACATGTCTCGATTCGAGTTGTGTTGCCGCTGGCGGTGGCAAGGTATATGAGGCATTAAGAAAGGCTGTTGAGCAAACAGGTGCAAAGGCTGTGGTCAAAAGCGTTGGTTGTTCGGGTATGTCCTACCTGGCACCGCTTGTGGAAGTGGTTTTGGCGGGCGGAAACTCGTTTCGCTATGCGAGGGTCCAGCCGGCTGATGCAAGAGCCATTGTGCTTAGACATTTCAAACCGAAACAGATTGGGCGAGAAATCAGGAATGGCATTTCCACGATACTGGATAAACTGCTTACCGACAGGGCCTGGGAGCCTGTGACGCGCTATTCGATAGATGTGCGCGATCAGCAGGTAGCTGGTTATCTGGACAAGCAAATACATATCGCAACCGAGCACTGTGGCTGCATTGACCCGGTTGACCTTGATGAATATGTGCAGAATGACGGATTCGAGGCGTTGCAGAAGTGTGTTAACGAGCTAAGCCCCCAGGAAGTTATCACCCGGATTGAGCGTAGCGGCCTTCGTGGCAGGGGTGGAGCCGGCTATCCAACACATCTTAAATTGTCTGCCGTATCTGATAGTGGGTCGAAGAAGAAATACGTCATTTGCAACGGTGATGAAGGCGACCCCGGCGCTTTTATGGACAGGACGTTGATGGAATCTTACCCGTACCGCATTATCGAAGGTATGACGATAGCGGCATATTCGGTTGGGGCCGATGAAGGTTATCTCTACATTCGAGCGGAGTATCCGCTTGCTGTTAAGCGAATGAGTGAAGCGATAAGCAAATGCCAAGAGCAGGGCTTTCTCGGTGAAAATATTCTGGCGAGTAACTTCTCGCTTCGTCTGAACATTATTGCCGGGGCCGGCGCGTTTGTATGCGGCGAGGAAACGGCGCTTATAGCCAGTATAGAAGGCAGACGCGGAATGCCTCGACTACGGCCGCCATATCCGACAGAAAGCGGCCTTTGGCATAAGCCGACGCTGATAAGCAATGTGGAAACGTATGCGACAGTGTCGTGGATTTTGCGAAACGGCCCTGACGAGTTTGCCAGGCTGGGCACCGACACCAGCAGGGGAACAAAGGTTTTTGCTTTGGCGGGAAAGGTTGCCCGGGGAGGCCTGATCGAGGTGCCGATGGGTATTTCTGTTCGCCAGATAATAGAAGATATCGGCGGAGGAATTCCGGGGGGATTACAGCTAAAGGCGGTGCAGGTGGGCGGACCATCAGGGGGCTGTGTGCCTGTTGATTTGGCACACCTTCCGGTTGACTATGAGACACTTGCCGGCGTTGGGACAATGATGGGCTCCGGCGGCATGGTGGCGCTGGATGAATCAGACTGTATGGTTGACATCGCGCGGTATTTTCTGGAGTTCACACAGAATCAGTCGTGCGGCAAATGTACTTTCTGCAGAATTGGCACCCGGCGAATGCTGGATATTCTCGAACGGTTGTGTGCCGGACAGGGTAAAAAAGGGGACATCGAAGAGTTGGAGCATTTGGCAGAGATGATTAAGAAGGCAAGCCTGTGCGGACTCGGCACAACGGCTCCGAATCCGGTTCTTTCCACAATCAAATATTTCCGCGATGAGTACGAAGCCCACGTTGAGAAACGCTGTCCGGCCGGCAAGTGTAAGGCACTGATTACTTATTCGGTGACGGATGATTGCATCGGCTGCACGCTGTGCGCCCAGCACTGCCCGGCCGGCGCCATTGAAATGAAGCCGTATGAGAAGCACGAAATTGACGCCGAGAAATGTATTCGCTGCGGAACGTGTAAGAATGTATGTCCGGCAAACGCTGTTGAGGTTCGCTAATCGATGCTAAGACTAACCATCGACAATCGTGAAGTAGAAGTTCCCAACGGCGCTACTATTCTTGACGCCGCCGTGAAGCTTGGAATTGACATTCCTACAATGTGCTTTCTGAAAGACTATCAGCCTTCGACCAGTTGCATGGTTTGTGTGGTCAAAGTCGATGGTAGAGATGTTCTGTTGCCGGCTTGTGGAACCATTGCCCAGGACGGGATGCTCGTCGAAAGCGATTGTGAAGAAGTGCATCAGGCAAGAAAGACGGCCCTGGAGTTGCTTTTAAGCGACCACGTTGGCGACTGCCTCGGGCCATGTCATACGATATGCCCTGCACAAATGAACATTCCGCTGATGATTCGACAAATCGCGACAGGTAAGCTGCGCGACGCGATTGAGACTGTGAAGAAAGATATTGCTCTGCCTGCCGTGTTAGGACGGATTTGTCCGAAACCCTGTGAACGGGGATGCAGGAGAGCGGCGATTGATGAGGCGGTTTCTATCTGCCTCTTGAAGCGATACGTCGCCGACATAGACCTGGAATCCGCCAAGCCATATTCGCCGACCTGCAAGCCTGTTCAGGACAAACATGTCGCTATTGTCGGCGCCGGACCGGCGGGTCTGGTTGCCGCTTATTATCTGCAGCAAGCCGGCTTTGGCTGCACGGTTTTTGACGACCACGAACAGCCCGGCGGAATGTTGCGCTATGGAGTTCCCGAAGAGGACCTGCCGAGAGATGTGCTTGATAAGGAAATCGCTCAAATTGAAAAGCTCGGCCTTACGTTCGAGGGCAAAACACGAATAGATGATTCGGCATCACTCGAAAAATTACGCAAGGATTTTGACGCCGTATTCATCGCGTTTGGCGTGCCGGACGCCAAAGTTGCCGAGTCGATGGGCTTTAAGACGAGCGAGAAGGGTATAGCAATTGACGGCAAGACTTACCAGACAAATCTGCCCGGCGTATTTGCAGGCGGAGACGCCGTCCGAAAGCGAAGGCTGACGGTTCGAGCCGTAGCGGACGGCAAGGAAGCGGCAGAATCCATCGGCCAGTATTTGTCCGGCGCCACGGTGAAGGGCCCGGCCAGGCCGTTTAACACCCGGATCGGCAAAATCGAGGACGACGAGAAAGAGCGGTTCGCCGCCTGTGCGAGCAATATCCCCCGTGTGACTGCGTCTCAGAAAGGCGAGGGTTTCACCGATGAACAGGCCAGACAGGAAGCCGCCCGCTGCCTGCATTGTGATTGCCGAAAGGCCGATAGCTGCAAACTCAGGCAATACGCCCAGGAATATGGTGCCCGGCCGACTCGATACAAAAGCGAGCGCCGGTTGTTCGTTCAGCAGGCTCAGCACCCGAAGATCATTTACGAATCCGGCAAGTGCATCGACTGTGGTCTCTGTGTTCAGATTGCCGCCAAGGC
>CBDVBU010000384.1:0-3869 GCA_965372295.1 uncultured Phycisphaerae bacterium | reverse complement strand
TGCTTGGGGAGTGTGTCGAGTTTATTAAATCAAATGGCGTGCCCGGTGGTATTGGCGCCCATTTATTGGATGTGATCGTGGAGTCTGAGCAGCGAGGGTACAACTCCGATTTCTATGTTAAGACATTACATGCGAGCAACTATTGGTCTGCGAGAAAACCCGGCCAGAATCTGGACGTTGTTGACAACAGCGCCGACAATTACTGGTCCATGACACCGGACAAGACGATAGAGTTTATGAGGAAGGTCGATAAACCATGGATCGCATTTAAGGTATTGGCAGCCGGCGCCATCCATCCGAGAGATGGTTTCAAGTATGCCTTCGAAAACGGCGCGGACTTTATTTGCGTGGGGATGTTTGATTTTCAGGTGATCGAAGATTCTATCATTGCAGCAGATACATTACAAGCCATTGGAAAGCGGCAGCGCCCCTGGAGGGCGTGAAATCCATTCTGCCAGAATCGAAGGAGAGCATATCATGCCAAAAACTGAAAAGGTAAGCAGGCGTCAATTTCTGAAAGGCTCGATTGGAGCCGCTACAGCTTTTACAATCGTTCCGAGACACGTTCTGGGAGGCCCGAACCATACGCCGCCCAGCGAAACTTTCGGCGGGGCGCTGATCGGCTGCGGCGGCCGGGGCAACGGCACATTCAACGCAATGGGGCTGGAGGCCGAAAAACTTGCTATATGCGACGTAAAGTTTGCCGGCAAGGAAGACAACAAAAAAATATACAAAGACTTTCGCCGCGTGCTGGAGCGAAAGGACATCGACGTGGTCGCTATCGCAACGCCGCCTCACTGGCACGCTCTGATCTCCATAGCAGCGATGGAGGCCGGCAAGGATGTCCTCTGCGAGAAACCGATGACACGGTTCATCGCCGAGGGCCGTGCCATAGCCGAGGCCGAGAAACGCTACAATCGCATTTTTCAGGTGGGGACATTCGGAAGGTTCGAGCGCAGCAGGAATCCGAACGACATCCTGATTCACAAGATCATGGCCAGCGGCCTTTTGAAGAAAAACTGTAAGGGCGTTCATATCAAGAGCGGTGGCCTTAAGGTTAAGCAGTGGAGCGGCATGGTCAATGCCCAGCCGCAGCCGATACCGAAGAGCCTCGACTGGGATTTCTATTGCGGCCCATCGCCGCTGCGGCCCTATCACCCGCACCGCTTCGGCGGCACGCACCGCGGCTATTGGGATTACGAAGGAGGGGGCCTGACAGATATGGGACAGCATCATTACGACCCGGTTCAGTGGGTTTATGCCAAGGACGACACCAGTCCGGTCGAGATAGAAGCTTATGCACCACCGGCACATCCCGAGGCCTGCGGTATGTGGGGCTGGGTCGAGTTGAAATACGCCGATGGGATGACTTTCGTTTTTGATAGCACCGAATGGGGAGAGCCGTATAATCGTAAGCAGGCCCGTGAAGTTCTCCTGAGCGATTTGAGCGAAGAAGACCAGAAGAAGATTAAGGAGATGCCCGATCCGGAGCCGCTTGTCAGCTTTGCCGAGGCGGTCAAGACGCGCAAACGCGCCGGCGGCAACGCCGATACGGCTAATCGAAGTTCCACGCTGATGCATCTGGCAAATATCGCCATCCGTACCGGGCGAAAGCTTCGCTACGACCCTGTCAAAGAACAATTCATCGGTGATGAAGAAGCAAACCGCCTTGTCAATCCGCCGATGCGGGCGCCCTGGCATCTATAAGAATCTCTCGACAGACTTGGTCTGTAGAAAGGATAATGATTATGGCAAAACAATCTTCCGCTCTTGCAGAACTTATCAATAGGCTTCCTAATCCGGATAAACGGGGCCTGCTCAGCAATATCGACAAGGAAATAGTTGATAGCGTTGTCTCTCAGATATACGAAGGCGGCCGAAAAAGCCTCCTCGCCCTGATCGGTATGCTTATCGAACCCGGCCGGGGAGATGACTTCAAACCGCGGTACGCACTTCATTGCTTAGCCGTGCAAATGTGCAAATCGAATGAAGAAAAATCCCGGCGATTATTTACAAGAACGCTGGCCATGCAGCTTGGCGGCGACAAGCCCAAAGCCGTTCAGAAGTACCTGATCCGGCAGTTGCAGGTGGCAGGCGGCAAAGAAGTCGCTCCCGCCCTCGGCAAAATGCTGGAGGACGAGGGGCTTTACGAGCCTGCCGCCCAGGCGCTTGTTGCTATTGGTGACGGCGCCGCCGAGCAGTTGCGAAACGCCTTGCCAAAAGTCAGGGGCAAAGCCAAGCTAACGATTATTCAGAATCTCGGCGTGGTCCGGGATGCCGAGTCGGTCGGTGCATTAAAGAATGCCCTGGGCGACGATGACCGTGAGATTCGCCTGACGGCAGGCTGGGCGCTGGCGAACATAGGTGACGCCGGCTCCTCGGATTTGCTGCTCAAGGCGGCGAATGCTGGGGGGGCATACGAGCGAGTCACAGCCACCAAGGCCTGCCTGCTTCTCGCAGAGCGACTTCTTGAGGCAGGCAAAAAAGAGCCGGCCGTAAAGATATACACACACTTGCGCGATACTCGCAGTGGGCCGGATGAATCGTACATTTCCGATGCGGCCGAAAAAGGTCTGGCCACAGCAACCAAAAAATAAACACTTATAAATAATCAGAGACGGTTCACGAACCGTCGCCACTTTGAGACTCGAAACAGGAGCACAACTTATGAGCGATGTTTTTACTCGCCGCAGATTCCTGAAGGCGGCGGGACTTGGGTCAGCATTGTTGGCGACAGGGCAGCTTTCGGCATTTGGAGCGAATGAGCAACAAAAGCGGCCTAATATTCTTTTAATCACAGCCGACGATATGAACTGGAATTCGCCGGGCTGTTTCGGCGGACGGACGCCGGATATTACACCCAACATCGACCGCCTGGCCTCCGAAGGGGTGCGTTTTGAGCACGCCCATATTACGATAGCGGTCTGTCAGCCGTCACGGTCTGTTCTAATGACAGGGCGATACCCGCATCGCAACGGCGCCGAAGGCTTTCAGCCTATCAATATGAGCGTTCCGACATTGCAGGAGCAGCTTCATAAGGCAGGCTATATACAGGGCATACTCGGCAAGGTGAAACATCTGGCGCCACCCGAGAAGTTCAAGTGGGATATGATCGAAGACTACCAGGACCTGGTCTGCGGGCGTGATCCGGAACTCTACCATAAATTCGCAAAAGATTTCTTTCGGCAGGCCGCCGGCCGTGAGCAGCCGTTTTTCCTCATGGCCAATTCGCACGATCCGCATCGACCCTTCCACGGAAGCGCGCAAGAGCAGAAGAAATTTGCCAAGGTGCTCAAAGATATCCCGGCCCCTTCGCGTGTTTATAAGGGTGAAGAAATCGAGGTACCCGGTTTTCTGCCCGATCTGCCAAACGTGCGGAAGGAAATCGCTCAGTATTACAGTTCCGTCCGGCGGTGCGACAACACCGTCGGCGCGGTTATGCGGGCGCTGCGCGAATCAGGCCAGGCAGAGAACACCCTGATCATGTTCCTCTCGGACAATGGCATGGCACTCCCGTTTGCCAAGACCAACTGCTATCTTCACAGCACGCGAACGCCGTGGATCGCCGCCTGGCCCGGCAGGATAAAACCCGGCACCATTGACAAGCAACACTTTATTTCCGGCATAGATTTCATGCCGACCGCGCTTGATGCAGCCGATGTGCCTGCTCCCGACGGTATGGACGGTTCTTCGTTCCTGCCTGTCCTGCTGGGTAAGCAGCAGCTCGAACGCGATAAGGTCTTCACCCAGTTTCATCAGACCTCGGGACGCAACCGCTACCCGATGCGATGTGTGCAGAGTCACCGGTTCGGCTACATTTTCAACCCGTGGTCGGACGGCCGGCGCGTATTTAAGAACGAATCGCAATC
>CBDVBU010000383.1:0-3882 GCA_965372295.1 uncultured Phycisphaerae bacterium | reverse complement strand
GCGCCGCCGTCAACGATGGCGTCGTAGAGATGTTCGAGCGTTCCCGCACCGCCGGATGCGATTACGGGGATATTGACGGCATCGGTTACCGCTTTATTCAGTTCGTTATCGTAACCGGCTTTTGTGCCGTCGGCGTCCATACTGGTCAGTAGGATTTCGCCGGCACCTAATTCTTCGCCGCGGGCCGCCCATTCGACCACGTCGATGTCGGTCGGCTCGGAGCCGGCCTTTATGCAGACCTGCCATTTGCCGGGGCGGTCCTTCGACCGGCGGGCGTCAATCGCAAGCACAACGCACTGGTTCCCAAAACGCTGCGCCGCCTCGGCGAGCAGATTCGGATTGGCAACGGCAGCGGTGTTCACCGAGACTTTTTCCGCTCCGCTCCTTAAAAGCTCGTCGATTTGCTCGACGGTCTGGATTCCTCCGCCGACAGTAAACGGGATGAACACATTCTCGGCCACCTTCTCAACCAACTCGACAATCGTCTTGCGAGAGCGAATCGTCGCGGTTATATCGAGGAACACAAGCTCATCGGCGCCTTCGTCGCTGTATCGTGCGCCCAACTCTACGGGATCGCCCGCATCGCGAAGGTTTAGGAAATTGACGCCCTTAACGACGCGGTTATCTTTAACATCAAGACAGGGAATAATTCTTTTAGTGAGCATAAATTCGTACTTCGTATATCGTATATCGTCACTCGTATTCGAGCGATTTTCTGGGCGTCCTCGTACTCTTTACTTATGTTTCTGCTTTTTTGCAGATATTATAGAAGTTCTTTAATACCTTCAGGCCGGTTTTTCCACTCTTTTCAGGATGAAACTGGGTGCCGTATATGTTCGCCTTCTGCACGGAAGCGGCCAACTCGAAACCGTAGTCGGCGTATGCGGTTTTTGCCCCGGCGTCTTCTACCTCGGCACAAAACGAGTGCGCGAAATAAAAGTGTTTTTCATTCCCAAGCCCGGTGAATAAATCCATATCTTCGGGCAGCTCAACCAGGTTCCAGCCCATGTGGGGAATCACCCGGCCGGGCGGGATGGGGCCGACGTTGCCGCCCACCAGGCCAAGGCCTTCATGCCGGCCGTATTCGCTGCTCGACTCGAAAAGCATCTGGTAGCCGACACAGATACCCAGTAGCGGCTTGCCGCCCAATGCCATGCTCTTAATTAACTCTGCAAGGGGCCCGAGGGCGCTGATTGCGTAGCCGAAGGCCGCAACACCGGGCAAAACTATGCCGGTGGCGTTTTCAATGACCCCGGCTTCTCTGCTAAGCTTCGCCTCGCAGCCGATATGCCTGAAAGCGTTACACACGCTCTTTACATTTCCTACGTTATAATCAATAACCACAATCATAAATAATATTGACTATCCACTTTCAACCGTTTACTGTTTAGAGGACTAATGCTGATCATATACCGAAAACCAATGATAAATAATAAATGGCAGATAGTAAATAACAAATGTGTGGCATAGTAGCATATCTTGGTAAAAAAGCCGCCCAACCGATTCTTGTTGAAGGATTGAAGCGGCTGGAATACCGTGGTTACGATTCGGCCGGCGTGGCGCTGCTTGGCAGCGGTGCGATAAGAATCCAAAAGACCAGCGGCCGAATCAGCGCTTTGGAGGAGATTCTGGACGAGCCTGACGCTGCCGAGACATTCGGTATCGGTCATACGCGCTGGGCCACACACGGAGAGCCGAACACGGTCAATGCGCATCCGCATTTGGACTATACCGGTAAAATCGCTGTCGTTCACAACGGTATAATCGAAAACTACGGAACACTAAAGACGTGGCTGCAAAACGAAGGGGCTGAATTTGCGAGCGAAACCGATACCGAAGTGATAGCAAGCCTTATCGGTTATTTTTATTCCAATTGCAGGGACGATGAGGAACAAACGCCCCGCAACGGGCAGAACAAGTTTGAATGGGCCGTCCAGCGGGCACTTCGGGAAATGCACGGCACGTTCGGCCTGGCGATTGTCTGCTTGGATTTTCCCAGTATGCTAATCGGCGCCAAAAAGGGAAGCCCGCTGATTTTGGGAGTTGGCGAGAACGAATATATTTTGGCCTCGGATGCGGCGGCAATCGTCGAGCATACAACCCAAGCAATTTATCTGGCCGATAACGAGATGGTGACCATCGGCCCGGATGGCTTTCATACCAAGACGATTGACAATGTCACCGTCAGCAAGGACCTTACTGAGATTGAATTTTCGTTAGAGCAAATCGAGCTGGGTAGCTTTCAGCACCACATGCTTAAAGAGATTTTCGAGCAGCCAAAGTCCCTTATAACCTGCATGGGCGGCCGAATCGACCGCCGGAACCACAGAATCAGACTCGGCGGCATAGCTTCATATCTGCGTGATTTAACACGCACCAAACGACTGATCCTGACCGCCTGCGGAACCGCATTCCACGCCGGCCTGGTGGGAGAGTTTTTGTTCGAGCAGTTGGCGCGTATCCCGGCGGAAACCGAATACGCCAGTGAATTCCGGTATCGCAATCCGATCATCGAGGACCGCACCGTCGTTGTAGCAATAAGTCAATCCGGAGAAACGCTCGATACTTTGGCCGCGGTGGAGGAAGCCAAAGAGCGAGGAGCAAGAGTGCTCGGAGTCGTCAACGTCGTCGGCTCGTCCATCGCCAGAGCCACCGATTCGGGGATATATTTGCACGCTGGCCCGGAGATCGGCGTCGCCAGCACGAAAGCCTTTACGGCACAGGTTGCGGTTCTGACAATGCTGGCTATCGAATTGGGCAGAAGAAAACACATCAGCAGCGATGAGGCCGACAGGCACATCGAAGAACTTTCCCAAATCCCGGATAAGATAAGCACAATACTGACGCAGTCCGATCAGATAAAAGAAATTGCGGCGGCAAATATCGATAAGGACAATTGGCTTTTTTTAGGTAGGGGCTTTAATTATCCGGTTGCTCTCGAAGGAGCATTGAAACTCAAAGAGATTAGTTATATTCACGCCGAGGGCCTGCCCGCCGCTGAGATGAAGCACGGCCCGATTGCCTTGATTGCCGATGGTATGCCGGCGGTGTTCATCGCTACCGCCGGGCCGCAGTACGACAAGATTATGGGCAACATCGCCGAAGTCCGCGCCCGCGGCGGCAAGATTATCGCCGTCGCAACCGAAGGCGACCGGAACATCGCCCAACACGCCGACCATTTGATTTCGATTCCGGATGCTCCGGAGTTCCTCCAGCCGATGTTAGCTGTTGTGCCGCTGCAATTGTTGGCTTATCACGCCGCCGTGCTCCGGGGCCAGGATGTAGACAAGCCCCGCAATCTCGCAAAAAGCGTTACGGTCGAGTAACTCATAATAATTCCAGAATAGTTGAGTAGATTCTGTTTTGCCGTGATGATGTACTCAATTTCGATTTGACATACTCCATGCAGTTATTTAAACTCGTAGATAAATCTAATTGGTTGATGAGACTATGCGTATGGGTATTCCGGAAATAATTGCTGACAAGAAGGAGCAGATACTTGCGTTAGCGGCCAAGTATGGTGCTTCAAACGTACGCGTATTCGGCTCGGTTGCGAACGGGACCGCCAATGCCAACAGCGACATTGACTTTCTGGTGGATATGGAGAAGGACCGCAGCCTTTTCGATATGGGTGGCCTGCTCATGGACTTACAAGAGTTGTTCGGTCGCAAGGTCGATGTCGTTACCGAGAATGGCCTGCACTGGTATATCAAAAACCGTATCATTAGTGAGGCAAAGCCGATATGAAAGACGACAGGCTTTATCTGATCCATATTAACGAATGCATCGAACGCATAGAATCTTACGTAGTCGGGAGAGACAAACGGCAGTTTTTAGATTCTACGCTAATACAGGACGCGATTATTCGTAACTTGCAGGTAT
>CBDVBU010000382.1:0-3885 GCA_965372295.1 uncultured Phycisphaerae bacterium | reverse complement strand
GGACTGTCGATCCGAAGGTTGAGGGTTCGAGTCCCTTCGGCCTCGTTAGCTAAGATTAAGGCTGGCAAACACTTATGTTTGCCGGTCTTTTTCTTTAGGCCCACGAAATTTTCCATAATGGACTTGGTTGGTATCGCTATCTATCGGCCGTTTTGGAGCAGTGTCCGCTGGCAGCCAACTGGCGGGAGAGCGGACGGTGCACTTGAATTGGATAGGACTAACGATTGTCTCATCACCGCCTTCAGTCCTAATAGATCGTCGATTATCAGTAGAGGCTATATCTGACATTACCGACTCCTCCGCTTCGCTGTGGGATGGTGCTTCGCGAAACTGACCGTTGCTCGCCATGGGCAAACTTCAGACTCTTCGTGCAAGTTGAAGCGCCTTCTCCATTTTGGCCCGATTACTCGATCGTAATATCGCTTCTTCCTTGTCGATATACCCCTTCAAACATAGTTCGGCGATACTATTATCCATCGTGTGCATCCCAAAACGGCGAGATGTTTCGATAATATTTGGTATCTCGTAAATCCTGTTCTCGCGGATACAGTTCCTGACAGCCGAAGTACACAATAGTATCTCCGTGCTGGGGACCATTCCCGGCTGATCAATTCGTCTGAACAGTGTCTGTGAGACAACAGCCTGCAGAGCATTGGCCAACATAGTTCGAGCCTGAGTCTGTTGATTAGCCGGATAGATGTCGATAGCACGTTCTATCGATTGAGATGCATTCGGAGTATGCAGGGTACTGAAAACTAGGTGCCCTGTCTCAGCCGCGGTGAGTGCGAAGCTCGTAGTCTCCAGGTCACGCATCTCACCGACCATGATGATATCGGGGTCCTGACGAAGAATATGTCTCAGGCCCGTTGCGAAATCGGGACAGTCCGAACCGACTTCACGCTGCTCTATCATACACATATCGTTCAAGAGCCAATATTCAATAGGGTCCTCAATCGTGATTACCCGCTTTCGGTATTTAGTATTGATCAGACCTATCGTTGAAGCGAGAGTCGTACTCTTGCCGGCTCCCGTATGCCCCGTCACCAATACCAATCCTCTCGGAAGGTCGGCAAATTCTTTGATTTTCTCCGGCAGATTCAATTCTTCAAGTGAAGGAACACGGTCCGAAATCAGTCTGAACGAAATTGCAATTGTGTCACGCTGATAATGAGCATTTACACGAAACCGTTGGTCCGGATCAGTAATACTTGTCGAGAAATCAAAATCCCTTCTTTCCTCAAACGTATTGAATTTGTCCTGCCCAATCAATAAAATGAGTATCTCTTTTGCATCCTCATCAGTAATGGTTGGAAAGTCCGTTTCAACGAGTTCCGTATTTACACGGATGATAGGCCGCAGGCCGACATTTATATGGACATCGCTAGCTTCTTTTTCAACTGCCTCGGTTAATATCCCTTTTATATCTACCATTATCAAACACCCTTTCTAAGCTACACAAAAACAACTTCTGGACAAACGAAGTTATGCCTACATTATCGAACTTCAGCCAATCATTTAAATACGATACTCTTATCACCACTCTCTCGCTTACGATGGGACAAACCCAACGTTGCCTCAAGCAGGGGCAGGTTTAACTTTTTATACAACCTGCCCCGTACCTGGTACGAGCAATAATAATCATCAAACAAGGCGTAATAAAGCACTATATCTCTGAGTGAACAATATATGCTTAAGTCCAAAATATCTGCTTCCAGCCATAAACTTCGGCCTTATTACAGCCTTTTTCCGTATTCGCAATTATTTTAATTTCCCAGTGGCAGGATCGATCTTTGTAATTGGTGGCTTAGGACTGCTAATTTCAGTTGCTTCGAGATACTCAGCTTCAGACTCTGTCAGGACCGACTCCTCAATGACCCTGGGAGTAATGAATACAACCAGCTCGCTATTAATGGTCGATTCACCTTCAAATCTGAATAGCGCACCCAAAATAGGAATATCTCCGAGTAATGGTATCTTGCTAACCTCTGTAACAACCTCCTCCTTCCGCAAGCCTCCGATCACAACGGTAGTTCCATCTTCGACCAATGTTATTGTATCAGCTTCACGTCTGTCAACTACCGGTTGGGGACTTGTAGAAGTAGTGCCTCCGGTTCCCGTTGTCGTTATATCAATATCATCGACGTGAACACTAAAAACAGGCACTATGTGCAGCCTAATCAAGCCGTCTTTCGCAAGATGAGGTGTTACCTCAAGCTCGACACCAACCTCTTTGAACTCCGTTGTTCCAAAGCTTTGATATCCTCCCTGCTGGAGCCGCTGGTAAGGGATTTCTCTAACAGCCTTAAAAGTGGCTGTTTCATTATCGAGCACTAATATCCGAGGGCTGGCAAGAAGCTTAGCATTGGCACGTCCCTGTGCTGCCGTCAACAGCATGTCAACGTCGATGTGTTTATTAAGTAAGCCAAAGCGCAACGTTCCGGTTGTAGCCGTCGCTTTGCTGATTGAACTGTCCATAGTGCCGTCTATGAAAGGATCGCTTCTGCTGAAACCTACTTTTTCGCCACCGACCGCTTCGTAGCCAAGTCCGGTATTACGTCCCGCGCTCCACGCGACTCCCAAGTCAAGAGTGTCACGGCTGGTTATATCGTAGATTCTTGCCTCGACGAGGATCTGGGCCGTCCTGCGATCCATTTCCTCGACAAATATATCTATGGCCGCCATCCTGCTTTCGGTATCGGTAATCATAATGTTACTGGTTCCCGGATTGGCGGATATTGTACCACGCTTCGAAATTGCTTTTGCCAGTACCTTTTCTACATCTTTGACATCAGCATAGACAATTCGATAAACTTTGCTGACCATTTTTTCTGTTTCTTCGGTGAGCTGCGAAGCAGGAACGATTCTTATCATGTTCTCACTTGCCACGAAACCGGCGCCATAAGCGGTAAGAATATGGTTCAGCGCTTCTTCCAGCGGAACGTCCGTTAGAGTGGCGGTAACATTTCCGGTAACATCGGGACCTTTGACAATATCCAAATCTACCTGCTTGCCAATGGTTATTATGACATCGTCAATAGACGTGTCACGGAAATCGACGCTAATCTTCTTGAGCATCTTTTTTTCCACGTCGGTTAAAACCTTCTCCTCATCCGCTGCCTGACCAGCGTCCTGCGCGATACTAACAACGCAGAAACCAAGTATCAACAGCAGAGCCAACAACATCTTTAATTGCCTGAATTCATAACAGTTTTTCATAATATTCTCCTTTCTAAGATTACCCCCTGACAACAACATCCTTTTACAGTCTTTACGTTATTAACTTTCACCTTCAACTTCTTGTGTCCATCTTTTACCATCCCTCTCGAACAAAACACTGTTCGGTTTTATTTCCACGATAGTCGCACCCAGTATTGTATCACCCTCTTGCATTGTTTGTGTACCAATAACCGCGAATTTACGGTCTTCGCTATGTGTAATACCTCTAACCACCAGGTCATCCGGCGTTTCAATTCTTATCTGCCGCCGCGAACCTAATTCCATAGGATCACGAAGCTCTGTAGAATAAACCGGCGGCACCGGCCAGTCAATCTCAATATTTGCCCTGGTCGAATTGCCGGTTTCCGTCTTTCCATCCGCCCGGGAAGTAGCTGGATTTATGCGAGATGTCAAGTAGGGTCGAGCAAGCACGATAATCAGGGCGGCTGTAAAAAGGACAAATAATATAATTGACGTTTTCTGCCTTGAGGAATTGACGCCGGCTTTTGGCGCAAAGAGTTTATCTTTCCGTCGCCGCGATATTTTCTTTGGGATTTGTCTTGTTTTTTGCTCAGGAACTTTGACTTCGGTGACTTTTGGCCGCGGTGCCGCCGGAAGTGGTTCCACTGGTTTTTTTAGCGTCGGCACCACAGGAATCTGCGGCAGTGG
>CBDVBU010000381.1:0-3919 GCA_965372295.1 uncultured Phycisphaerae bacterium | reverse complement strand
GAACCCTCACCCTGTTGCCAGGACGGGATTTTGAATCCCGCGCGTCTGCCAATTCCGCCACTTCGGCTATTTGGGCATATTATTGCCGGGCAAAAAAACTTTGTCAACCAAAAATTCCCTCCCGCCTGGACAGCCCTCACAGGTTAAGAAATTTTATTGACTTTTATCTTCTTAACCGATTAACGTAGAGTTGTTGAGGAAATCTTGAGTGTCGGCTCACTTTCATTCGTGAGTGCCGGCCATGGTTCGATTAAAGCCATCTCGGCCCGGATAGGATGTTCTTTTCCAACGAAGAGCAACAGTGCTGAAGTATGCCCCATGTGCCCGTGACGCTATCGCCTCGGCATAGATGCCACTACCCCTCTTTCCAGTACCGCTGGACGATACCGTCTCTGACCTCAAACGCGATGGTGTGTTCCACATCTTTTTCGTCCTTGATAACGATGGGAGGCGGAAACATGACAAATTTATTGTCCTTTTTCCTTATGCATTTGTACTTGAGAATTTCGGTACCATCATCCGTCAGAATTTGCTCGCTCGGCTCGCCAAACGTCTCGACCACCCAGTCCCTCGTTGTCTGGCCGCACTCGACTTGCTTGAGCGTATCGTTTTCAATGCCGGTGTACTGCTCGTCCGTTTTTAAGACAACACAACCGACAACCAGAACCGACACGGCCAATAATGCAACAAAAAGACCAATCTCACCGCATTTGTGTAATTTCATTTTGTGCTTCTCCTTATTTCAGTTCACGTTTTATGCCGTAAATTCGGCCCTGTTCGAAGATCGCTTGCATATAAGATACGTTTTACGCTTTACGAGGTAAAAATAATTAATCATTAATCATTAATCAATAATAACGATGTCTTCCGGGATGGCAACGACGTCACGGTGTTTTGGGCCGAGGAGCTTTTTGATTTCGGTGCTGTGCTTGCCGGCAAGAGTTTTTAACTGGGCGCTGCCAATGCTGATGACGGCCTTGGCGTTTTCGTTGAGCATTACGACGGCGCCTGGCTCGAACGCACCCTTGACGGAAACCACGCCGCTCGGCAGCAGGCTCTTGCGCGCCCGGATCGCTCGCATAGCGCCGTCGTCGATCAGGATCGTACCGGCGGGACTGCTGTTGAGAATCCATCTCGAACGATTCGATAGCTTTCGCTTCGGCATGAAGATGGTGCCGATTTCTTCGCCGGCGATGATCCGGCCTATGACGTTTTTCAACCGGCCGTTTGCCAGGACGATTCGACAGCCCGCGTGCGAAGCTATCTTCGCTGCCTCGATCTTGGTTTTCATGCCGCCCGTGCTGTGCCGGCTGCCTTTGCCGCCCGCGTTGCGAACGATTTCGTCGGTAATCTCGAAGACGGTAGTGATCGGCTTGGCGTCCGCGAATTTTTGCGGATTCTTATCGTAAAGCGCGTCGATATCGCTGAGCATAATCAAAAGGTCGGCGTCGATCTTGCTGGCGACCAGCGCGCTGAGTTTGTCGTTATCGCCGAAAGCCGAGCCGATTTCATCCGTGCTGACGCTGTCGTTTTCGTTGAGAATCGGCACGACGGACAGCTTCAGCAGAGTCTCGATCGAATGGCGAAGGTTCAGGTACGTTTTCCTGTTGTCGAGCACCTCGGCGGTCAGCAGGACCTGCGCGACGGTTACGCCGTAGCGCAGAAATGATTTTCGGTACTCGGCCATCAGCAGCGGCTGACCAATCGCCGCACAGGCCTGCCGCATTTTTATATCCTTCGCCCTCTCGGCGTCGAGTTGACCGAGCCCCATCCCGATAGCGCCGGAGCTGATAATAACAACCTGCCTGCCGGCCTTGAGCAGAGAATTCACCTGCCCGGCCACACGACGAACGTAGCCTGCATCGACTGAGTCATTCTTCGTCAGAATATTCGTGCCGATCTTAATTACTATTCGTATTGCTTTATCAAAATTTCGCATTTTTTAACCTGCGGGATTATTGATCATTTACGCTTCACATTATTGGGCCGAATTCTGCAGATACTCGACTATCTTATGCACATGCGTTGATGGATTGCAGTCGTCCAGGTCTTCAGCGTCATTATGCTGCTCCTTCAATACTTCTTTGGAATGCTTGATCGCATTGGCCGTCATTGGATAAACAACGTCAAAGATAGTCGTGTCGCTTTCACAATAAGCAGGATGTTCTTGCCTCAATGCTGATTTAGCATCCTGGCTTCTTGTGAAAGGAGCGCTGGTTTTCCTAAAGTGTAATATATACCAATACTCAAAACAAGGATTGCTTAAAATAACTTCCAGCCTATTGTCTTCTGCCTTATTTACAGCTCTTGACAGCGATTCTGCCTTAGGTGCTTCAACATCGATCACGCAATACACTACTTCGTATGCAGCTTTTGTCAGGCTCATCTTCGCAAGGCGTTTTCTTTCCCCCCTCAGCTCAATCGCACGATTCACAACAGTAATAGGTGCAGCACCTTCTCCAACAATTTCGACTTCTACCATTGACAATCGCAAGTTACTTTTTAACGAATTGAAATATATGGGCTCAGTTTTGCTACCTTCACAAACAATGAGAATGCTCTTACGTGGTTCCTTTGAACCTTTTCGACGCTTATAGGTCTCTATTTTTCTTTGTTTTCTGCTAACCATTCAATTCAAACGACTTAATAATAGGCAGCGCACCATACCTGCCGGACAGATACCCCTTTTGCATAGCTTCACCCTTTCTCGGCTTATAGTCTAACATTGAATATAAACGGGTACTACCATGTTCATCCTTCTCGGTAAACCATATTTGATCCCGCCTGAATAATTCCGGATCCAAGAGCGTCGTATCATGTGTGGTGAAGATCAATTGTGCCCCTTCCTTTGGCGCTGGATTCTGAAACAGTCTAAGCAATTCACGAACGAGATGTGGATGTAAACTTGCCTCAAGCTCGTCAACTAACAAAGCTCTCCCCTCCACAAGTGCTAAAAACCAAGGGCCTGTAAGTTCGAAAAAACGTCTTGTTCCATTTGATTCTTCGATATTGGAAAAACATACCTCTTTACCGGTAGGTTCGGCTCGGTGAATGAATTCTACTTCAACGCTAACTCTACCTTTGAGATCTTTCAAAATACTCTCACGAACTTCATCTGGAGTCTCTGGTAGAAATTGGATTTTCTCCGGATCAATCTCCTGTTTTTTGATATTTATCCCATGGATTCCAAAATCAGCACGTCGCATAAAGCCACCTAACTCAGCATAAAAGTGCTTCTTGATTTTTTCATCCTCTTGGGCATCCGTCACTAACTCAATCGTCGTCACTGTTGGTTGTTCCGAAGGTAGAATAATTAGAAGTTTTTCTGAAAACCATTTGTAAACAGTAGTTAATTGTTTATTGTTCCATTGCGCTCCGGCAGAAAGAAATAGGACGTTATTCATGGTTCTATCTTTTAACTTCTCTCTCTCCCCTCTCAGATAAGATCCAAAACTCCATTCGGTTTTTTCTGTTTTCCTGTTGAACTTTCTTTCAAACCATGTCTGTGCTATGTCTCTTGACCGACCTTCAGGATATGCCAAGAGCCATTCATCGTGTATTCTCTCGGTGGTTGCGGTAAAGCCGTATTGATAGCGAGATTCTTCATGGATGAAAGTGACCTCGAAAGAAGTTGGCTCATTGATGTATTTGTCGTGTAACTTAAATGGTGTCACAGGCAGTCTCTCCCCGGGCTTGCCCGGCTTTTCAATTATGTCCCGCATTGTAGATAGAGCCTTTATCAGATTGCTCTTGCCGGATGCATTTGGTCCATAGATGCCGACTGCTTTTAGCAGTCGCAATTTGCCCTGGTCCACACAATTATCACCCAGTTCCTTATCTTTGCTTGCGACAAGACTTAGCGTCTGCTCTTCGCGAAAAGATCGGTAATTGGCCACCTTGAATTCAACTAACATTTGTT
>CBDVBU010000380.1:0-3930 GCA_965372295.1 uncultured Phycisphaerae bacterium | reverse complement strand
TATCTGCGAATGCTGCGGGCGGTGCGGTTCTCCGCTCAGCTTGATTTTACAATTGAATCCTCAACATGGTCGGCTGTCTGCGGCAATGCAAAGAAAATCGCCAAAATAAGCGGTGAACGCATAGCGATGGAATTGGAAGGCATACTTGCCGGCCCCAACCGCGCAGTCGGGGCATCTATGTTTATCGAGAGCGGCCTGGCTGAAGCAGTGTTCCCCGGCTTGACTTGCGAGCAGGAAGAGTTTGCAGTGAGCATTCTGCGCCAATTGCGAAGGAAAGTTGATTTTGCTTTGGCATTAGCAAGCTTTTTTGCCGGCGGTGAGACTGAATTTGCCGTCCGAAGCTGCCGGATTTTGAAGCTAAGCAGAAACCGGAACAAACATATAAAGTTCCTGTTGGCCAACAGGGGCAAGCTGCTCGATGAGAGGATGTCTTTGGCAGAATTGAAGAAGCTTCTTGCCCAGCCGTATTTTTGGGACCTGTACGAACTACAGCGGGCAATTCAAAAATCCAAAGGCGACGGCAGGAAAAGCATTGCTGCGCTAATCACCTTGCGTAAGAGAATATGCGCGCTTGGTGACGTTGAGCTGCAACCCGAGCCGCTGCTTAACGGCCACAATCTCATTCGATTGGGCGCTGTGCCGGGTCCGGCACTGGGACAACTGGCAGAGGAAATGTATATAGCCCAGCTCGAAGGCGACTTGCACACATCCAAACAGGCCCGGCAGTGGGCGAAAAAATGGCTGCAAAAGCACAAGGCGATAGAAAGATGACGCAGCCCTTTACTCTCCTAATCAAACCGTCCGGTTCGGGACGCAATATTGATTGCGGATATTGTTTTTACAAGGACCGGCCCTCCGAATTCGGCCACGGCAGGCGCACCCGTTCGGCTGACAGGATAAGGTTGTGTATAGAGAAGTAGAAGCGAAAACAGCGGTTCAAGATAAAAAGCCTGGCATAATTAGTGCATTCCTGCTATCATTTCGCTATAAGATTTAGGAGAAACTATGAGTGTGCTTCATTACACGCGCCGAGATTTTCTAAAGGCGATGGGTTCAGGGGCGGTCATGTTCAGAATGCCTGCGTCCTTGTTTGCCGAACAGAAGAATAGGCCCAACATTCTTTTCATTGCGGTGGACGACCTGCGTCCGCAGCTTGGATGCTACGGCCATAAACAGATGATTTCCCCTAACATCGATCGGTTGGCCTCGGATGGCGTGACTTTCCTGAGGTCATATTGTCAGGTGCCCGTTTGCGGTGCATCTCGCGCCAGCCTTCTGACTGGTGTAAGACCAACTAAGGATAGGTTTCTTGGTTATGATACATGGGCTGAGAGGGACCTACCGGGAGCGCTTGCTCTTCCGAAACATTTCAAGAATAACGGATACCATGCTACATCGAACGGCAAGATATTCCACCACAGGGCCGATTGCAGAGATAGCTGGAGCAAAGAAGCCTGGCACCCGAAAGGTAACTGGCGAAATTATATGCTGGAAGAAAATCAGAAGCTGAATCGTCAAAAGCCGAAGCTTGCGGGCCCTGCATATGAGTGCGCAGATGTCCCTGATAGTACCTACTTCGATGGGAAAGTTGCCGACAAAGGGATTTCCGATCTTCGCCGCTTAAAAGGTATGGATAAACCGTTCTTTCTTGCGCTGGGTTTTCTAAAACCTCATTTGCCTTTTAACGCTCCGAAGAAATATTGGGACTTGTATAAAAAGCAGAAGATTGACCTTGCCGACAATCCTTTCAGGCCGAAAGGAGCTCCCGATGCGGCTCTTCATAACTGGGGCGAACTGCGCGCCTATCACGGCATTTCCCGCAAAGGCCCCTTGTCCGATGAATTAGCCCGTACGCTTGTTCACGGCTATTACGCCTGCGTAAGCTATACTGATGCCCAGATAGGCAGGGTGGTTACCGAGCTTGACCGATTGGAATTGCGGGACAATACGGTAGTAATCCTCTGGGGCGATCATGGCTGGAATCTGGGCGAGCACGGTTTATGGTGCAAACACTGCAATTTTGAGACTTCTCTACATTCGCCATTGATCGTCCGCGGGCCCGGAATCAAGGCCGGTATGAAAACAAATGCCCTGACGGAGTATCTGGATATTTATCCATCCCTTTGCGAGTTGTGCAATCTGCCGCTGCCGGGTCACCTGCAGGGCAGGAGTTTTGTGCCCCTTCTGAAAAATCCAGACCTACCTTGGAAGAAGGCGGTGTTTAGTAGATATTTCCGCGGCGATTCGGTCAAGACGGATCGGTATCGATATACTGAGTGGCGACGAAAAGACGGCGAAATCTACGCCCGAATGCTGTACGATCACAGCGTTGATCTGGTTGAGAATGTGAATATTTCCGAACTACCCAAGAAGAAAGAGTTGGTTAAAACACTAAGCGATATGCTTCAGGGACTCAGAGAATAATGCAGCCATTTACACTTTTAATAAAGCCGTCCGGCTCGGATTGTAATGTAGACTGCAAATATTGTTTCTATAAATGCAGGGCGCCGGAGGTCGGCCGGGGCAAACAGCGCATGAGCGATGAGGTGCTCGAGAGGCTTGTCAAAGACTATATGGAGCTCCGTTTTCCGCTGGCAGGCTTTGCCTGGCAGGGGGGCGAGCCTACTCTGATGGGGCTGGACTTTTACGAAAAAGTGGTGGGGCTGCAAAAAAAATACGGCGTCTCCGGCCAGGAGGTCGGCAACTCGCTGCAGACCAACGCAATTCTGCTAAATGAAAACTGGTGCCGGTTCCTGCACGAAAATAAGTTCCTTGTTGGGATAAGTATAGACGGGCCCAAAGAGTTTCACGATTACTACCGCCTCGACCATTCCGGTGCCGGGACGTTTGATAAGGTAATGCGGGCCATAGAAAACTGCAAGCAGTACAATGTCGAGTATAACACCCTGACACTGCTGAACGCCAGGAATGTGGACCATCCGGACGAGGTGTTTGATTTTCTTGTCGGGCTGGGCGTGAAGTTTGTGCAGTTTATCCCCTGTGTGGAAGTGGATCCGGCAACAGGTGAGATTGCTGACTTTTCGATTACACCGAAGCAGTACGGCGAATTTTTGTGCAGATTATTTGACCGCTGGTGCGAGCATGGCCCGCGAAACCTGAGTATCCGTGACTTCGACTCGGTGCTGTCGTTTTATGTCACGGGCCGGCACTCGATATGCACGTTCGACAGGCAATGTAGCCAGTATATTGTTATAGAGCATACAGGCGACGCCTTCTGCTGTGACTTTTTCGTCGAACCGAAGTGGCGGCTGGGCAATATCTTCGAGACACCAATTGAAAAACTTGCCGCCAGCAGTAAAAAGCGGACTTTTGCCCGGGCTAAGAAGAACCTCTGCAATAAGTGCCTTGTCTGCCGGCACCTGGCCGTCTGCCGAGGCGGTTGTATGAAAGACAGGGCGCCATTCGATAAAGAAAACTACGGCAGGGAAAGCTATTTCTGTGAGGCCTATAAACTTTTCTTCGATCATGCAATACCGAGATTTATGCAGATTGCCGCTGAGATTAATGCAACCTCAGCTACCCAGGCACAACCGCCCATCCATGATAGCTCTTAGGAAATTCGTTGAATTTCGAGCATCGTTATTATAGACTACCTCTGTTCAATAACAAATCCAGCTTTTTTAGACCAAGGAGGTTGAAATGAAGAACGCATTGCTATTTCTGTTGGTTTGTGTGCTGCCCGTTGGATTGTTTGCACAGCAGGGAGACAACAACCAGCAAAAGATGCTTGTCTTCACGCACGCCACGGTGATAGATGCCACGGGCGCGCCAGCCAAATCCGATATGACAGTGGTGGTCAAGGGCGAGCTTATCGAGGCGTTGGGTAAAACCGGCAAACTTACTGTTCCGCAAAATGCGCGGGTAGTGGATGCCACAGGCAAGTTTCTCATACCCGGCCTCTGGGACATG
>CBDVBU010000379.1:0-3939 GCA_965372295.1 uncultured Phycisphaerae bacterium | reverse complement strand
ATCCATAGTAGTTTTTGCCCAATGCCATAGCTCCATATCGAACTTGATGGATTTCCTGAATGGAATAGCATCCAAAGAACGGAACCTGGAATTGACTGTAAAGCCGGGTTTCAAGTTGCCATCGCCGCTCGGCTGTGCATGGAACGCCGATTCGAAAAAGTTGGGCTTGCACCAGGCATAGCCGTAGTAGTCTTCGGTGCCCGTGCCGATATGGGAAGGAAAGGACTCACCGTCCACATAGATCTTCTCATCACCTTCTCCCCACCAGGTATTGGCCGTATTGAAGAGCGTCAGGACATCACCGACGTAGACGCCCTGACCTTCAATGGTAATCCAGTTTAAATCAAAAGCGCCGTGATCTTTGGTGTTCTCATTGGACTGTGTTTTTATGCCGGCCCACTGTTTCCAGGCGGCATGGAAATAGCACGAACGATTGTTCCAGTCCCAGGAACTGCTGAGAATTTTCCCGCGGGTCAGCTTAACCGGCTCTGAACCAAGGTTAAGAATACTAATCCTTGCCTGCTTGCGGAACGGCATGACCCAATAACATGATAATATATTGCCCTTAGATACGTTCGTGTACCAGGTTGAATGAGGGCGTATATGGTAGCCGGTGCCGAAGAAATCTCCTATCGGGCACCAAACTGTGGTTTTGTCGTCGAAGGCTATTTTAATGACCGTGGACCGAAGTGCCTGGGCCAGGTCATCGGCTTGTAGCTGGAACTCCAGAGCACGGACCGCTTTTTGTCCGCTTATGGTTATGGAACGCTCCCCCGATGGCAGGATAGTCCCTTCTAATACATCCTTGTTCAAATTTTCTAAGCCGGCACGTTCATTTTGTCCGAGCATCAGTTGCACTCGGTTTAGGGTAGAGCGTACCTGCCGCAGGGCATTCATGGTGAAAGACTCGACTTTTGTTCCCGGCTCATAGCTGCGATAGTTGATCTGATAGTAAAGAGCTTCACCTTTACGCGCACCCTCATCGATAAAGCCCTTGGTTTGGTATGTGATCTTACAGTGCTCGGCATAGGGAATAGGAAGATAAAGATTATGGCCCTGGTGCCTGTATGCGGTTTCCGGCGACACACCCTGCGATAACGGTTCGGCCACCAACAAGCCCCCGCTGATCAGGTCGGCCATGGGGCCTTCGATAACCGGCTCTGCCTTTTTGTCAAGGTAAACACGCAATGTTCCGTTACTGAATTCACCGCCGCCCGGGCCGTGCCATGTAGCCCAGAAACGCACGACAGCTCCGGGGCCGCCGGCATCCATTAGCACATGCTCTTTTCCGCCGTTGTTGTCCTCAATTCGAACGAAGTAGCTTCGATCCCAATTGGCCCACCAGGTAGGAGAACCCGGTTCGGTCGAATTACGGTCATAACTGCTGAACTGCCTGCAGGTATATGCCGGTTTTGGTAGCCTGGCTATACATTCCCGATCTACCATTTCTTCCAGCAGCGACTTAAATGTGATTGTTTTGGATTCTGCCCCTGAGGCGGCGTATGCCAAAGTGCTGCCTGCACATAGGACAACAAGAACTACATATAATTTGGCGATAATCTTTTTTTGCTTCATAATATCTCCAATTCCTACCGAATACCCCGGCCTTATTTGTTTTATAAGGAATCGCGAACGATCTCCAACTCTAAGAAATTGCCGAACATAATACCATAATAAGCATAGATTCGCAAAGGAAGTTATTGCCTGGAGTGCGAATGCAAGGTATAATAATCCAAAAGTTTAACCGGGCAGTCCATGTTACCTGCTCAGAGTTGTTTTCGCAGGCGCTCTTCGCAGGAGTACCCGACAACAACACTTTCGCAATTGAATTAAAGGTAAACGAAGGAGATAAGTCATGAATCATCAAATCAAACGTCGTACATTCCTTAAGAGTAGTGCTGCAGCCGGAGCGGGGCTGATGATCCTGAAATCGGGCATACTCAAAGCCGGCCGGTCGCCGAATGAGAAACTCAACATCGCCGTGATCGGCGTCCGCGGACAAGGCGGGGCCAACTTGAACAACGTCAAGGGCGAGAACATCGTCGCCCTGTGTGACGTCAACGCGAAAAACCTCGCCGCGGCCGCCAAGGACTTCCCCAGGGCCAGGACATACGAAGACTGGCGAAAGTGCCTCGAACAGAAGGACATTGACGCCGTTGTCTGCTCGACAACAGATCACACGCACGCCTTCGTCAACATCTGGGCGATGAACCGCGGCAAGCACGTTTACTGCGAAAAGCCCCTTGCCAACTCGGTCGAGGAGGCGCACATGGTTCGTCAGACGTATCTGAAGAACAAGAACAAAATCGCCACACAGATGGGCACGCAAATTCACGCCAGCGACAATTACAGGCGGATGGTGGAGCTGATTCGCGGCGGGGCGATAGGAACGCCGAGTGAAGCCCGTGTCTGGTGCAGCCGGATGCCGGAGGGCGGCAGCTATCTGCCGGAGGCCAAGCCGGTGCCGGATCATATCAACTGGGAACTGTGGGTAGGGCCGGCACCTTTCCATCCTTACAATCCCGGCTACATCGGCGGGTGCCTGAAGTGGAACCGCTTCTGGGACTTCGCCAGCGGGCAGATCGGAGATATGGGCAGCCACATGATCGATATGGCTTATTGGGGACTCGATTTGAAGCTTCCGACAACGTGTAAGGCCGAAGGGACGGATATTAATCCTGACACGTGCCCACAATGGCTCACGGCAGAATGGGACCACCCGGCCAACGACTGGCGGCCGGCAATTAAGCTGTACTGGTATGACGGCGGCAAAAAACCCGGCATGCCCTCGAAAGTGTTCGACAGGGACGAGCTATTCAAAGGCGTGCTCTTTAAGGGAGACAAGGGCTGGCTGCTGGCCGACTACAGTCTTCGGATACTAATGCCAAGACAACGCGAAGGTGATATGACGCATTACAAATCACCTAAGCCCGATGAGCTGATTCCGCCGTCACTCGGTCATCATAAGGAATGGATCGTCGCCTGCAAAACGGGCAAGCCGACAACGTGCAACTTCGATTACTCGGGCGCGCTGATAGAGAACAACATGCTGGCGCTGGTTGCCTACCGCGTGGGTAAGAAACTCCAATATGATGCTAAAAATCTCAAGGCTAAAAACTGCCCCGAAGCCGATAAGTTTATCCGCAAAACATACCGCAGAGGCTGGGTGCTTAACGGGTAGCCAGGGCTCTGTCAAAACTAATAAAATAACAGAGACTGGAGTATTTTCTCAAGACGTTTCGCCATGATCAGTATAGATTGGCTGAACAGAAAGAAAGGACAAAGAAGTTCTGCGTGGATGGTGAAAAGTGCAATTCGACCTAACTTATTGTGCGGGAGATAAATCATGTCAGAAAAACTGAATCGTCGCAGTTTCATAAAACAATCCGTTGCAGCCTCTGCTGGGGCATCGTTGGGCTTGGGAATTGGCGCCCAGCCAACCGATGCGGCAAAACCGATTCGCAGAGGATCAGCCGCCGAGACCGCAAACAAAGGCATGCCAATGGGCAAAATTGGCGACCTTAAGGTCAGCAGATTAATCTCCGGCGGAAATCTGGTTAGCGGCTGGGCTCATGCCAGAGATTTGATCTATGTCCATCATCTGATGAGGCACTACAACACGGACGAGAAGGTGATGGAGACTTTAGAACTGCTCGAAGAGCAGGGTGTGAACACGATTATTGCAGACCCGAGTGAAAGGCCATACAGAATCTTTCCGAAATACTGGAATGAAAGGGGTGGCAAGATTCAATGGATAGCTGAAGGCCACCCGGATATAAAAGACCTCAGGACCGATATAAAGAAATCTCTGGATTATGGCGCCTCGGCAGTTTACATCCAGGGCGTTATTGGGGACAGGTGGCTTCGGAGTGGCCATCTCGACCTGCTTGGGGAGTGTGTCGAGTTTATTAAATCAAATGGCGTGCCCGGTGGTATTGG
>CBDVBU010000378.1:0-3940 GCA_965372295.1 uncultured Phycisphaerae bacterium | reverse complement strand
CCTTTGTCGAACTCGTATAAAAATCCGGCCCACATTTGCAGAATGGCATCGGAAACCCCAAACTGAGAGATACTATGTGTGATGGATTTGAAAGGGACTTCCTGCCCCATGTTTATCTTCTGCCACCGCTGCTCGCCGCCGGTGTATTCGAGCATCTCAAGCGTGTTGGTATCGTTCGTGCTGAACTTCGCGCAAGCTTTGGCGCCCAATATCTCAAGATACCAGTTATTCTTCTGTCCGGGACAGATACGCTGCGTTCTGAGCGTAAAAGGAAATACGTCGCCGGACCTGGAATCTCCGGCTTCGCAAAGCAGCGTTGCATTGTCCCATGTCTCGCAAGGCGCCATCCCGCCTTTTCCATCGGGCCGCTTCGGCATGATATTGGAAAGTACGGCTCGTACGTTCAAAGGAATCCAGCCCGCCCTGAAAGGCACTGAACAGACGTGCGGTCCCAAGTCACCCATGCAGCCGTACTCTCCGTTGAATTCGACCATCCGTTTCCAGTTGATTGGTTTGTCGGGATCGAGATCGCTGCAGTGCAGAAAGCCAACGTTAACCTCAATAATTCTGCCGAAGGCATCGGCTTCTATCATCCGGCCGATTCTCTGCACGGCAGGGAAGAACATAAACTGTGACGAACATCTTACGAAGCGGTCGGGATGCCGGCCGATGCCGGCCATGATCGTATCATTTGCTTTTTTGTCTATGCCGAACGGTTTTTCTGCCATAAGGTGCTTGCCGGCTTCCAGGGCAGCACAGTAAAACTCCTGGTGCAAATTGTGCGGGATGGAGATATAAACCGCTTCAACATCACGGTTGTCCAGGAGTTCGCGATAGTCACTGGTAACCTGTTTGATGGTTGGAATGTTGTCCTTGAACCAGTTAATGTTCTCCGGAGAAAGATTACGGCGGCAAATTGCGACTATTTCAGGGCGCACACTCATCTGGGGCAGATGAAACCAGTGGGCGGCGGCGCTGGCAAATTCACGCCCCATCATGCCGCAGCCAATTATTCCAAAGCGAAGAGTTTTCATTTGGTACATCCATTGAGAAATCCGGCTAAGTCAAATACCGCTGTACTATTATGTCTTTTGCCGGCTGCGCGTCAAGATGGCAGTCTGCTGCAGGTGCGATGTTCCCTTGACATCCCAAAATGAAATAGCCGAAGCGCTTGACTTAATAAAAGGCAAGATGTAGCATAAAGTATCTTGCACAATTTTTTTAGACAGAAAAGGAGTAGTGACCAATGCATAAACAATTGAATCGTCGTGATTTCCTGCGCAACGCGGCCTTCAGCGGCGCAGGACTCATCATCTTGTCGGATAGCCGGTTGGTGCGCGGTACTCAGGCCAATGAGAAATTAAACGTTGCCGGGATCGGCATCGGGGGGCGCGGCGCCGCCAATGTGAACGGTGTTGGAGCGAGCGAGAATATCGTAGCCTTGTGTGATATCGATGAAAAGCACGCTGCACAGACCTTCGAGCGATACCCCCGGGCCAAACGATACAAAGACTTTCGCAGGATGCTCGACGAGATGCAAAATAAAATCGATGCGGTGGTCGTCGGCACGCCCGACCATACCCACGCTGTGGCGGGGGTAATGGCCATGAAGCTCGGCAAGCACTGCTACTGTGAAAAACCGCTGACCCATAGTGTGTACGAGGCGCGGGTAATGGCGGACGTAGCTCGCGAGAAAAAACTCGTGACACAAATGGGAACACAAATTCATGCCGGCGGCAACTACCGTCGCGTGGTGGAACTGGTCCGGACCGGCGCCATCGGTAAGGTGCGCGAGGTCCATGTATGGCTTGGCGCGAACTTCAACGGGCCGCCCAGGCCGACGAATATGTCACAGCCTGACGCCCCAACCGAACGACCCAAGGTGCCGGAGACACTCGACTGGGATCTGTGGCTGGGACCCGCTTCCTACCGGCCTTACAGCCCGACTTACGCCCCGTCCGGATGGCGCTTCTGGTGGAACTTCGCGAACGGGCAACTGGGCGACTTCTTCTGCCACTACTGCGACCTGGCATTCTGGGCGTTGAAATTGCGTCATCCGGTCAGCGTCCAGGCCGAGGGGCCTGTCCACGCCGAGAGTGCCGCTCATTGGACCATCGCCCGGCAGAAATACCCGGCCCGCGGCAAACTGCCCCCGGTCACTTTGACGTGGTACAACGGCGGTGGTTACCCGGAGTTTGTCAAAGAGGACAAAATCCCGCAATGGGGAAGCGCCGTGCTCTTTATGGGATCGGACGGCATGCTGATCGCCGACTACGGTAAGCATCAACTGTTGCCCGAGGAGAAATTTGCCGACTTCCAAAGACCCGATCCGTTCATCCCGGATTCGATTGGCCACCACCGCGAATGGGCCGAGGCCTGCAAAACGGGCGGACCGACCACGTGCAATTTCGATTACTCGGGCGCACTGACCGAAGCAGCGTTGCTATGCAATGTTGCGCTGCGTACCGGCGAGAAACTAACCTGGGACGCCACGAACCTCAAGGCAGTCGGCTGCCCTGAAGCCGACATTTTCATCCGGCGGCAATACAGGAATGGCTGGACGCTCTGAGTTGTTATTCCGGGGCGTATAAGGAGACAAGGTTGTGAAGTCACGGATTGCTTTGCTTTTTGCTGTGATCGTTTTAACTCTGCACGGAATTTCCTGCCGTATACCACCACAGCAGATCAACGCTCCGAGCTTAGCTCGCGGCGCACTCGATGTTGAATACAGCCGGAACACAGCGACCATTCCAAAGTATGAAGTGTTTGAAATCACCTTTAGACATGAAGCCAATTACCCTGATCCTTTCTTCGATGTTACCGTCGATGTTGTTTTCACTTCTCCATCAACAAAGAAAATTAACGTTGGTGGATTCCATTATGGTTCTTCCTCGGGACCGGGTATCTGGAAAGCGCGCTATGCTCCATCAGAACTCGGCCGATGGGAGTACACTTTTACGTTTAAGGATGCACAGGGACAAGAGGCACGCGGCGAAGGAACTTTCACCTGTATCGAAGGTCGAAAACCGAATACAGGCTTTGTCCGCCTGCATCCGGAGAATCCCTTTCGTTTTGTCTTCGATGATGGAAGCCCCTATTTTCCAATTGGATTGCAGGATTGCTGGGGCGACAATTCAGGCACCGGCTCAGTCCTGGATCAATGTTCGATGGAAGGGCCGTTCCGCACAGACCTGAAAAAGCCGCCCGAATTGCCGCCCGGGCCTATGTTCGTGCGGGGCCCCGCCAATAATCCCCAGAACGCGGATGTCTATTTCCGATACTTCTCGCAATGCGGATTCAATTTGTACCGTTACTCCCAGCAGAACTGTTCCTTCCAGCTTAATAGTGACCTGGACAAATATCTTGTGCAGGAAGCAGTCATGACCGATGAGCTTCTTCGCTATGCACGCAAGTACGGCTTCCGCATGTTCTATGGCATCTTTGGCTTCCAAAAGGCATTCAACAAAGGGCCGTATGATGATGTAACGATTTCGAAGGTCAAGCAATTCATTAAGTACAGCGTCGATCGCTGGGGGGCTTATGTCGATTTTTGGGAATTCCTGAACGAGCAGCATGCCGACGACCGATGGTATCAAATCATGATCCCTTATCTAAAATCCATCGATCCTTACGGACATCCGATTACCACGAGCTGGGAAAGACCGGACCTTGCCGGCATCGAAATTAACGCTCCGCATTGGTATCAGAATGAAGATGAGCTCAAGTCGGACGCTGAGACCGCAAAAAGGGCGGGGAACTGGAAGAAGCACGGCAAGCCCGTGGTTGTCGGCGAGCAGGGTAACTGGATCGACCGTAAGAATCCTCCCGCTCCGGGCGTCGGCGGCGTATGGGACGACCGTTCGGCCTTGCGGATGCGAATCAGAAACTGGACTGCTTTCTTCAATGAGATTTCATTCATCTTCTGGAACACCAGTTACGC
>CBDVBU010000377.1:0-3947 GCA_965372295.1 uncultured Phycisphaerae bacterium | reverse complement strand
GGTTGGGACGCGGGTTGGGGGCTTTGTTCGTGTAAATGTGGAGTTGGGAGCCGTTCATGACCACGATTTCTTCCCGCCAGTCGCCAGTGGTGTCTGCGACGTAGAGGCGGTCTGCTTTCTCCGGTAACGTGAGGACGAATTTGCCTGTTAACGGCTCGAAGAGGCAGATGTCGCCGGAGGTGTGACGTTCTTTTGCGCAGGCGAGTTGTTGCTTTCGGCCAGTCCAGTCGATTGTGTGGATTACTTCGACTCCGCTTGCAGTCCAGCCTTTGGGGGCGAGGTTGTCCATTTCGTAGTCGAAGACTTTGATTCCTTTAGAGTCGAAGACGAATGGTTTCTGGTGCTCGCCGTATCGAGACCGGCACCAGATGAAGATTTCGTCGGAGTTCTTTTTGAATTTACCGACGGCGGCGTTCTGGGGCTCCTGCTTTTTAAAGTGACTCCTCCAGATGGGGCCTGTGAGAGCTATTACCTGGACCTGGTTTGCGCCTTCTTCGAGCATGACGAGTTCGAGGCCGGGCAGTTCGGGTCGGACGTCCGCGACGAAGATGCTGTCGGCGTGGTAGCGGCCTTCGATTGCGCGGGTGATTAGTTTGCCGGCGGGTGAGAATATGGTTACGCCGAGTACTTCATCTTTGCCGTCGCCGTTGAGGTCGGCCAGACGAGCCCCGTTGTGTGCGCAGGAGACGAATCTGTCCGTTGTCCAGAGTGGTTTGCCGCCCTTGAGGAGCGTGTCGATAACATAAGCAGCGAGGTGTTTTCCGGTGCGGTAGCCGGATTTGTTCGTGGCCTGGAGGAGAATATCGTTGTCTTTACCTGTGCCGCGGAAGTCCGCGATCATTGCGAGTTCCCAGCGGGAAGCGTCCTTGGGCAGTGGGGGTTTGGCGCTGGATTCTTGTCTGCCGGTGGCGCCGTCTACTATGTGGAGCACGGAATCTTTTGTGAGGTAGATGACTTCGGTTTTGCCGTCGTTATCGACGTCCGCGGCGGCGGTTCCGGGACCGTGGTGGCCGGGCAGGCCCTGGTTTTCGCTCGAGCCTCCTACAACGATGTCTGTTTTCTTTATCCAGAGTTTTTTGCCGGAGTTGTCATATACGGCGAGGTGGCCCCGGACGGTGACGAGGTAGTCCGGCTTATTGTCGTTGTTAACGTCTGCGGCGATGATTCCGCCTGCGGAGTCTTCCTGGTCGGGAGCGGGGATGTCGAGCTTGATGATTTTGGGTGTGGGATTCGCGGCGTATGCGGCTGTTATGGAAATTGATACCAGTGTTAGTGCTATGAGGGTCGATGTTCTTCTGTTCATTATGTTTTCTCCTGGCTGAACTTCTGTATAATTGAAATCCTAAAATACTAAAATCTTATTGAGATTTCAACAGTTTACCAAATGGCTCATTCAGAAAGCATGTTTATTATTGTCCGGATTTTTTGTTTGTTTATTTGTTTCGGTCGTCTATAATCTTCAGCTATGAAAAATTTAATTGCAGAACGAGCAGCTAAAATCGACGCCAGCGGGATTCGGAAGGTCTTCGCGCTGGCGGCCTCACTGAAGGACCCAATCAATTTCTCAATCGGCCAGCCGGACTTCGATGTGCCCGAAGAGCTCAAAGAAGCGGCAATCCAGGCCATCAGGGAGGGTCAGAACAAATACTCGCAAACCGCGGGCGATATAACCCTGAAAAACAAAATCGCCGAGCAGGTGAAGGGCGAGTTCGGCTGGGAAAATCCCGCCGTCATGGTGGCCAGCGGTGTCAGCGGGGGGCTGCTATTGGCGTTCCTGTCGCTGATCAATCCCGGCGACGAAGTAATTATCCCGGATCCGTACTTCGTCATCTACAAGCATGTCATTAACATGTTAGGCGGAAAGTGCGTCTTTATCGACAGCTATCCCGATTTCGACCTGCCCGTCGAGAAAATCGCCGGAGCCATCACGGGCAAAACGAAGATGATTATCCTCAATTCGCCATGCAATCCGACCGGTATGGTCTATTCGGAAGAGCAGATAAAGGCACTGGCCAAGGTTGCGGCGGAGAACGATATCCTCGTTATGACCGATGAGATATACGAGAAATTCTGCTACGACGGCGATTGTGCGAGTATCGCGAGTCACTACGAAAAGACCCTTCTTCTGCGCGGATTCAGCAAATCCTACGCGATGACCGGCTGGCGGATGGGCTACGTCGCGGCGCACGAATCTCTCAAGCACGTCGTCGAGGAAATGACCAAGATACAGCAATATACGTTCGTTTGCGCTCCGACGCCTTTCCAAAAGGCGGCGATCGTCGCGCTGGACTGCGACATAAGCGATCTGGTCGATGTGTACAGAAAGAAAAGAGACCTGCTTTATGAAGGTTTGAACGGCGCCTTCGGGCTGGTCAGGCCCGGCGGGGCGTTCTACGCGTTTGTCAAAGCTCCCGGCTCTGCAGGGGCCACAGCATTCGTCGAAAAAGCGATTGCCAACAACTTACTCATTATACCGGGCAACGTATTTAGTGAAAAAGATACGCATTTCAGGATAAGCTACGCGACCACGGATGATAAAATCCGGCAGGGAGTAGAAATTCTCCGCAGCCTGATATAGGCTCAATAGGCATTGGGTCTTCGCTCGGTGTTTTTCGCTTGAGCCATTTTATGAAAACGGATAAAACTGCCGCGAAATGATGCCAGTGCAAGAGATTATAAACACACAAGGGGGTAAGAACAGACTATTGAAGCATTGATGAGAAACTATCTGCATGAGGAATCAGGATGATTAAGGACATGATTTTCGGAACGGTGGGGGGGTTGGGCCTGTTTTTATTCGGTATGGGGCTGATGTCGGACGGCCTGAAAAAGGTTGCCGGGCAGGGACTGAAAAGCCTTCTTGAGGCACTGACTAAACATAGAGTCATTGCCGTTATTGTCGGAGCCTTGACGACATGCCTGATTCAGTCGAGTTCCGCCACTACCGTGATGACGGTCGGATTCGTAAACGCCGGACTTTTGACCTTAAAACAAGCGCTATGCGTAGTTCTTGGCGCCAATGTTGGCACGACAATCACGGCTGGGCTTGTTTCGGTGCTGGCCGTCTTTAAGATTACTAATTATGCGCTGCCTGTGGTGGGTGTCGGATTCCTGATTAATGTCCTTGGAAAAACGCAAAGGACCAGAAGCATCGGTCAGGTGATGATCGGTTTTGGCATCCTGTTTCTCGGCATCCATTTTATGAAAGAGGCTTTCGATCCTCTCAAAGACAGCCAGGGCGTTCAGGAGGCACTGATATGGCTCGGTCGCAATCCGCTTCTGGCGGTTCTGGCCGGGACGGTCATCACAATGCTTCTGCAGAGCAGCTCGGCTTCGATCGCCATTATCCAGATGCTGGCCTTTCAGGGCGCCTTCGGGACGGACTGGCCTTTAGTGCTCCAGGTTGCAATACCATTTATTCTTGGTGACAATATCGGCACAACAATCACGGCTCAATTAGCGGCACTACGCTCATCCAGAAACGCCAAACGAACGGCAATGGGGCATACTTTTTTTAATGTGATCGGTGTTGCTTATATGCTTCCCCTGGTGTGGACCGGGTGGTTCAGCCACGCGGTGGAATGGCTCTCGCCTGGTGAGTTAGGGCAGAACACGATTATGAGCAACATATTCTTCGCCCATTTCATGTTCAACACATTTAACACAATTATGTTCCTTCCGTTTATCCAGGGACTCGCGGCGGTGGTTGTAAAAATCCTGCCGGTAACTGAGATTGAGCTTGCACAGAAACCTGTGGTTTTGGAAAAGCACCTGCTCAATACCCCAGTGATAGCATTAGAGCAGACAAAGCGAGAAATCGTTCGTATGTCTCAAACGGCAAAAAAAGCCGTGATGCGGTCCATCAGCGGAATCATCGACAATAACAGAAAAGAACTCGGATCCGTCAGAGACATTGAAGACTTTATCGACATATTTCAGCTCGAAAT
>CBDVBU010000376.1:0-3963 GCA_965372295.1 uncultured Phycisphaerae bacterium | reverse complement strand
TCTTTTAGTTATTTCAAGCTGCTTGAGGTATTGATTTCATATAAATATCGCAACTGTCTGTTAATAAGGCTGAATGTTTGATGTAGATATCTGTAACGATCCGGCTCACTTGCCCGCCGTAAATGGCCAATTACCATGGCCGAAGTTGATAAAAGTGGTTGTACTCCAAAACCCGCCAATGTTCGCGGGTCAAGTGCAGCCGTTGGTTAGCCTTTTTTTATTTTATCTGCATAGCTTACGTTGAGTACGTTGCTCACGGAAAACTTTGTTGGATTTCTTGTAAAAAACGTGATGCACCATTGCGACCTGTATCATCTGTAACATAGAGAAGAAAGCGTTTAGCGCGCGTGGCTCCCACATAGAACAAACGCTTGGACTCGGCAATATCATCTGATGTTCTCGCATGGAAGGACGGCAACCGCCCCTCATGAACGTCTATCACAGCTACCGCATCATACTCGCGCCCTTTTGCATTATGTAGAGTAGAAAGCTTCAGTGCGGCACTCGGACTTGCATAAATTCCCAGGTCGGAGATCGTAAGGTTATTTATATCCACTCTGTTTCTTTGCATGTCCGCTTTCATTTCCTCCACTGAACCAGCAAAAAAGTGCCTTTCCGCTTCCGTCAGATAGTCCGCTTCAATCAATACCTCGGAAAATGAATTGGAGGCAGCTTTCAGCCAGTCAATTGCTCCCATGTGTATCTGATATAACTCACTGCCCTTTTCCAGGAGACGAAATACCACGACACGGCCACGATACGAAAAGACATCGAAATGCGCCCGGCCTGTCGTATCGAGGAGTGTGTTGAATAGTGTGCGCTCAATAGCAACGATGGCGTCTGGTTTCGGTTCCATCAGGTAGCCGCAGACCTGTTCCGCAAGTGGTGCGAACTGCCGATTGCGCCGGTAGGGCCGAGCGCCGGGGCCGACGATACCGATCCCATACTCACGAAGTTGCCTACCCAGCGGAAACAACGTGAACCATGTTGGGGCAAGAACGGCGGCATTGCCATACAGGATCTCAAGATCTTCAAGGGTGGGTAAAAAATAGTCCGTTATTACCTCAAAGGCAGAATGACCATGGTGCCACTGTGGCTGCTCTTCAAAGTCTCTTGCTTCACCAATCGCCGCCATTGGCGGCGTGCGCGGAAAAATCAGTTCCGCATGCTTTACAATTAGCTGACTTGAACGGAAGTTCCCGGATAGTGGAAAATCCGTGCGTGCACCGATGTGATCAGCAAAGTCATCCGCAAGATCTGGCCTCGCTCCAGCAAATCGAAAAATCGATTGCAGCGGGTCACCGACTAGAAAAAATCTGGTTCGCCCACGATCCGCGATCAGTGAAAGGATATTAACCTGAAGATCGGATGTGTCCTGAAATTCATCAACCAGAATCCAGGCAAATCTGGATGCGATGTAATCGAGAATTTCAGACCGTTTCTGGAGTAGCAAAAGCGAATAATAAATGATATTGGCAAAGTCTACAAAACCAGCTTGCCGGATGCTTTTCCAGAAATCCTTAGCCATTTCTGGTGTTATTCCGCCTCCCTCTATGGGGTATCCAGCGGGCTCTCCATCTAGGCTAATGCGCAGATTTGAGAACTCCTCCATTTCCTGGAAATTCAGATTATACCGGCCAAACCTATCACAAGTCGCCGTAACGTAGTGGGCGAATTCTTCGCTATCTGGTGTCAGGACTTTGAAGCCCTTTTTATAGCCTTTAATCAGATGGCAAAAAGGGCGAAAGATATGATTAAGACAAAATGAATGTATCGTGCAAACATCATAAAAATTTTCATCCCCCGTCTGCGCATGATGACGAAGCCGGTTCTCAATCTCATGGACTGCCGTATTCGTGTAAGTAATACAACCGACCATGCGTGGCGTGTTGCGAACCTCGTTCATCGTACTAACCAGTTTCGAAATAATGACCCGCGTCTTGCCACTGCCAGGACACGCTGTAATCAACACGTCTTCATCACAACGAACGGCGTTCTTTTGTTCGGTTGTAAGATTCATTACTCAAGCAGCCATGCAACGGCATCGTCAAGATATTTGGGAATTACCTCAGCACATTCCACATGGCGTGCTGCCACCTGTGCAAATCGGGCTTTACCAAAGCGTTTTGCTGTATTGAGGACCGACTTCCGAAGAGTTTTAAGAATCTCTTTCTCTTCGTCCTTGTCTGTGCCGGAATCGTTGATTTTTTGCAGGCCGTCACGCAACCGCTGCGCAATAACAGGAGCACCCACTTCCTCCGCAGCATTGGCAAACATCTCCAGCGTACCCGGAAACACCAAGGCCCGTTCAAATGTCGTTTTACAGGCAAAAACCTGCACCCAGTCATTCTCGAGCGCCTTAAGATCAGGAGGCGGTGGCAACTCGTCTTCCCCCTTTATGCCTGGCACAGCGTCACTTGGCTTTAAGTCACCATCCGTGACAATGGCACATTTCTTGGGTAATCCGTTTTTGGAAAAAAGACGTGCGTAAACATCGAAATGTACGCCGTAAATAGGAATTACCGAGACGCCTTCGCGTGCGAGATCAATGTCCTTGACCTGTTTGATGAGCGCTGGAAGTAGAAACAACTCTGACGGACCCTCCACCAGCATGACTTTTCGCGCGTAGAGAAGGTTTGATTTTGTGGCATCCAAATAGCGTTCAAGATCGCTGATATCATTCTCATCCAGTTCATCGTCTTCCGCTGGCACTGACGATGCGACAGCTGGCTTTCCGGTCTGGGTGAGCACGACATAGGACTTCAGATCTGCCTGGGCTGTTATGTGTGTACTGTGCGTCGTGAGTATTGACTGAAACGGCAACGAACTGAGTGCATTGAACAACGTAAGTTGCAACTGCGGGTGCAGATGAGCCTCCGGTTCTTCGAACAGAATGATCTGGCCAGCAGATTTTTGTTGCGCCAGTCGTTTGTGAAAGTACTCGATCAAGATTGAGACATAGAGGATATTGTTTAGGCCGAGACCGTTTGATGACGGATCGAAATCGCTCATCGCAGCATTCGACATGAGGATACGAAGCGCGCGCACAACTGCCTGAAAAGAAGGTTCTGCCACACCAAGGTTTAGATCCATGCTGAAAGCCGGCCCCGAAACGGCCTTGAATGATTTGTCGATGGCCTCAGCGATCGCGAGAACAGATGGTGAATCCGCTATATCTTCATTGGCCTCACGAAGTTTATCAAGAAGTTCCTCCTGCTCATCTTGATCAATTTCCATCGCGTTAATCAAACGAGCGAGTGGAGATCGACGAAACTGGCGAAGGTCACTCTCAACATCCCGAAGAGCGGGCAGAAAAACAACCAGGAAGGATTGCAGGTCCGAGAACCGGATTTGTGCTCCGACATCTTCATTCCATTCGATTACGGCTAGATCACGGCCGAGATCTCCACCGCCACTGATCTCCCAATGATAGTCTTCAATTGTGAGATCACCTGGCTCAACCTCCCCGGAAGCCAAGTCCTCCCGAACGCTTGTCTTGGGGCGGAATCGGTAGATGAGACGGGCCAGCCCCGGCTTACTCTGCCATGCACCGACAAGTGCTTCTTCATTGACTTTGCCCTCAAAATCCGTGATCTCCAGTCCGACTAGCACTTGGCTCGGTTCAGAAACATCAACCGTCGAGTGAATATCATTTGGAATGAGTGAGCGATAGGTGGAAGACAGTCCCGCGTCAAGACAGAGCCGAATAGCATGCAGAAAATTTGTTTTGCCGGTATTGTTCTCGCCAATAACGCAAGTAGTACCACCAGAAATTGGCAGATCAAGATGCTCAAAAGAGCGAAAGTTTCGGATTATGACCCTATTGATTCTCATTTCATTTTATCCTTGATTCTGTTTATTTGCCACCAACTCCGAATTTTGATAGGCTAACGCCGCAAATCAGCCGCCGCTGTAATCGGACTGCTGCATTTGCATTGTTAGGGCTTTTCAGCCTTATTATGG
>CBDVBU010000375.1:0-3976 GCA_965372295.1 uncultured Phycisphaerae bacterium | reverse complement strand
AGGGTCAGCATGCGCAGGGTGGGAATGGCTTTTACGGCTTTTTCTTCATCCCTGTATAGCCTTAACGTACTTTCCAGTGCGGCAAGGGTCAGCTTATCTATGCGAAGAGCCCGGGTTATGGGGTTTTGTTTTATTTTATCGAGAATTTCTTTTTTCCCGACTATGATTCCAGCCTGGGGTCCTCCAAGAAGTTTATCACCGCTGAACGTAACAACATCAGCCCCGGTTGCAACAGATTCCTGTACGGTTGGTTCTTTTATCATTCCGTATTTTGAAAAATCGATAAATGTTCCGCTGCCAAGATCTTCCATAACAGGAATGTGATATTTAGCTCCCAGCTCGACCATCTCTTTAAGGGAGACTTCGGCAGAAAAACCGACAACGCTGTAATTGCTTTTATGAACTTTCAGAAAGAGACCCGTATTATTTTCCACCGCATTCTCGTAATCTTTAAGGTGGGTACGGTTTGTGGTTCCGACTTCTTTTAAAATTGCGCCGCTCTTGGTCATCACATCAGGGATTCGAAATGATCCTCCGATCTCAACAAGCTCTCCCCTTGATACAATCACTTTTTGCTCTCTGGCGATAGTTTCTAAACATAAAAGAACAGCTCCGGCATTGTTGTTTACTACCATACCGGCTTCAGCGCCGCTTATTTCACATAGAATGTCTTCAACGCAGCTGTATCTTGAGCCACGTTTTCCTATAGATAGATCGAATTCGAGATTTGAATATCGATTTGAGATGGCTGTGAGATTTTCAACAGCAGCATCGGCAAGCAACGAGCGGCCAAGGTTTGTATGGACAATAACACCTGTGGCATTGATAGTGCGTAAAAGCTTCGGGGTCATGGCTTCAGTGGCACGCTTTTTAACATTTTCGAGGATCTGTTTGTCTGACAGGCTGTTTTCAGTCATATCTAAAGAGCCGTCAAGAATACCGGTTCTGAGTTCTTCAATAACAGATCGTATCGAAGGCACTACAACAGTTTTCGGAATATTTTCAAAAAAAGCCTGCGCCTGTGCGATTTCAAGGATATGATCAACGCCAGGCAGGTTCTTCAAAAGAAGCTGTTTTTTATTGTTTGAGTCCATATTTATTTTTTGTAAAGGTTAACAGGTTCAGGGGTTCAAGGGTTCAGGGTTGTTATTATTTCGCCGGCTATGCTCATAAGCCGGTAAGTACTTGATGAAACCTGAAATGGCAGCGCGGGCGCGTCCGGCATGAATACTCATCCTGAAACTTTGGTTTTCGTTATGTATTGTTGATACAACGCCACGTATCGCTCTCTAACCTTGAACTCTGAACCTTTGAACGGTTATCGTCCATACCATTAAATTACAAATTATTTCAATAGATTTTTTTAAGAGCAAGGATGAGGTGGTGCTTGTATTTGTCATGTGTCGTCTGACATATTGCTTCCGTAGGCGGACTGCACTGCCTGTTCCATTCGAGCGATTTCTTCCTTCAACAAAGAACCAAAGTAGCTTGCACGTTTCCGCGCTGAGACCCGGCCATTGTTCTGCAGGCAGAATCTGATAAAGAGATCTATCTGCCTGTCGGGCATGTCCACGATTTCCTGGATTGCTCTTTTGGTCTTGTTATAGTTCGCCAAAAACTCCAATTCATCGACGAGTTCGGTATTAATGGTCTGCTCGATGAACCGAAAGAGCGCCTCCGCCTGGAATGTCATATCGACATAGCTGTACCACCGGGCTGTATCGTTGTGGACGGTCATGAGACCTTCTTCGTCGAGCGAATATTCCACGAGGGTCATGAGCTGTCGGGAGAACGCCTCCAGGGAAGCGTCGTAGTCGGCAGGGTTTTTCAGCATGGATGCCGATACGGGAAACATGATTCCTCGTGGCGTAAAACCGCGGCGGGCAAGAATATTGTGGATCAGGAATCGATGAATTCGCCCATTGCCGTCCTCAAATGGATGCAGAAGAACGAATCCATAAGCTATGGCGGCGGCATGAACCGCCGCGGATACGCCTCCCTCGTCCATGCGCTTGTGAGAGGCGACTAAACCTTCCATCAGGTCGGCCAAGTCTTCCGATTTCGGACACGCGAAATGGATTTTCTCTTTCTGCCATTCCACCGTCTCGCCGACATAGTTTTGTTTCTTCCGGTAGTCGGAATCGGAGAACCGAGGATCGACAATGCGATTCTGCAGATCGATCAATTTCGTTTTCTCGCAGAAGTCTTCACGCTCCGCCAGCTGAAGCAGTTTGACGAACCGCTCTGTTCGGGTCGAGTTAGGTGTAATGTGTTCGATCTCGAAGGATGATTTTGTTTCCTTGGAGTAGAAATAACTTAATGCCCGTTTCAACAATTCCGGCGAGTAACCGGATACGACCTTTCGGCACTGTTTGGTAAGGTCGGTCGCTTCGAAATTTTGAAGGATATCGGTGCGGCGAATCATCGGACAGAACCGGCCATCGCCCAGCAAGTTGTCGTTGATCCGCTGACGACGAACCTGTCGGGCAGGGGTAACCGTGTAGTATTGATCCTGATCGAGCAGGTCGATGTAGTTTCCCCGCTTTACGCCATCCATAGGAAGGAAAGTACCGGTAAGAAATTCGTACAGAAACCACAACCGGCGGGCGTACTTACCGGTCGGCTTGGACCGAACATAACTCAGGAAATCTTCCACTGCGACCACCTGAAACAAGCAGGCAAGTATCGCAAGATTCGTTCCGTCGTACTTGAGCGCGAATTCGAGATGATCGCCCAGCGTTTCCCCCGGCCAGTACTTGGGCGGATAGACCTCCTCGATCACTTCCCCGGTCCAGTCGATCCGGTGGGTTCCGCTGGTTGCGACCAAGGATCTGTGCCAGTTCGGGATGACATCGAGACCGTACAGCTCAATAAGCGCTACATATCCTGCGAGCCTGAGCATTGCCTGTTTTTGACCGTTTTCAGCCATGGTATTCTCCAGAAAAATGATTACGGCACGAGAATTATACTTATATTTTGAGTTGTGTCAAGAAAAATGATTACAACGACTGCAACCAAATCGCCCCTTGCAGAACGAGAAAAACAGTTACTAGCCAAGAAATATGATTACCATGTAGGTCTGTACAAAAAAAATCATTAGGTAAGATCTATAATAAAAATGCTTTATGAATAAATGATTTTGAGTTATGTAAATATTTAGGAAAAACGTAAACTGTGAACCGACAACTGTGAATGGTTTAAACACATGAAGACCAAATTTCTCTGCCTGTGCGGTGCACGCAGACAGGCAATTTCTATTTTCTAATTTCAGCGTTCCATGAACGCTTACATTTATTTTTGGAGGATATATGAAAAATCTTCTGGTAACAGGTGGCTGCGGATTTATTGGGGCAAATTTTATACGTTATCTGTTATCTGATTCTAGTTTTTCAGGACGGATAATAAATGTGGATAAACTTACCTATGCCGGTAATCCTGAGAACCTGAAAGGAATCGAAGAAAAATATCCGGGGCGCTATTTTTTTGTAAAGGCCGATATATGTGATGCAAAAGCAATGGCAGAGGTGTTTGAAAAGTATGAGATTGACACGATCTGCCACTTTGCGGCAGAATCACACGTTGACAGATCGATTGTAAAGCCTGACACATTTATAAAGACAAATATTAAAGGAACTTTCAACCTCCTTGAACTTGCCCGTTTTAATAAAGACAGACTGGTCCTTTTTCATCATGTAAGCACTGATGAAGTATTTGGTTCCCTTGGAAAAGACGGCTATTTTACCGAGGAGACACCTTACGACCCAAGCAGCCCCTACAGTGCATCCAAGGCGGCTTCCGATCATCTTGTCAGGGCATACAGCAGAACCTACGAACTGCCGGTAACCATTTCCAATTGTTCCAACAATTACGGACCATACCAGTTTCCGGAAAAGCTCATTCCTCTTATGCTACTAAATGCATTGGATGGTAAATCCCTTCCGGTATATGGCGATGGAAAAAATGTCAGGGACTGGCT
>CBDVBU010000374.1:0-3978 GCA_965372295.1 uncultured Phycisphaerae bacterium | reverse complement strand
ATGGTATATTATGCCCGGTTATGGCTTTTGCCTTTCCATCAGGGCCATATTTACCAAGGCGTGGCCCAAGCATAATCGCACCAGCCAGGCCCAGCCAACCGCCAACGGAGTGCACAACTGAGGAACCCGCAAAATCCAGAAAGCCCAGATTCTCAAGCCAGCCGGCCCCTGCATCACCAAGCAGCAGCGACCCCCACGCCCATTTGCCGAAGACAGGGTAGATGAACGCGCAGATAAACACGCTGTAAGCCAAGTAGGCCTTGAATTTAGTCCTCTCTGCCATTGCCCCTGATACTATCGTTGCAGCAGTTGCAGCAAAGACCGTCTGGAATATGATAAATGTCCAGCTCCAGTCCGCTCCCGGCTCAACACCACTGAGCCCGAACAGCGATGTTCCGAAAATACCATTGCTTACACCGAACATCAGGCCGAAACCTACAAAGAAGAATACTATCGTGCCAATGGAAAAATCCATCAGATTTTTCATCAGGATGTTGACAGCATTTTTGGCCCTGGTAAAGCCGCACTCAACCATCGCAAAACCCGGCTGCATAAAGAATACCAGAAAGGCCGCTACGCAGGTCCAGACGATGTTGATATTAAGTTGAAGCTCTTCTTTCGCCACCTCGACCGCAGATGCCTCTACACCAGCCGACTCTGCAAATACCGGACCGACAAATGCCAACACGATTAAACCAATAACTAAATAACCTAACACTTTCATTTTTATGCCCTCTTATAAATTCTCATTAAAAACTTTTCGAAAGACTGATGCCGGCAAAGAAGAAATCGCTATCAGTACCGTATACATCAGTATCACGTATATCATCGCTTAGCAGTGTTATGTAGTTCAGACTCGGCGCCACTGTCCAGCCGGCAATCTCAATAGGGAAAGAAACGGAAAACGCCAGGTCGTTTAATTTGCTCTGGTCGGTTCCCCAGTAATATTTATTGTAAGAACCACTGCCCCATCCTAAACTTGCACCGATTTCCATCCCTACCGGCAAATCCTGCCCAAGTTCTGCAACCTTTTCGAAACTGTGTCCAAATGCCAGTGAAATATATGAGCCTTCTACCTCGTCCACGTCGTGATAGACCGTTATTGACGGACTTAATGGCAAATCAAAGTTCAATCCCAAGTAAATTTCTGTAGTATCTTTGACTGTAGTACCCGGAAAGTCATAGTAGATTACGCCGACGCAATATCCAACGCCTTCAATGCCCGGTATTGCTCCTGAGTAATCCAGCGAGTAATCAACCTCGGAGAAATCACCGCTGTTTCCATTAATGTTAGTCGTTTCAAGACTGCCCCAAATCGCCGCGGTTAAACCTTTGTAACCGGCGCTTATTCCCGTTTGAAAAGCCGGGTCATCACTGAGATTTTGCCCACGCCAAATATATTTGCCGAAATAATCAGCCGTAATCTCAAAATCAATTTTGTCTTCAGCAATTACTGCTTGTGTGCCACATGTAAAGAAGTACAAACACACAATCAAACATCCTAACTTTCTCATTTGATCATCTCCTTACCAAAAATCGTTTAACAATCTTCTTTCGAACTCGAATATATACGCCTGGTTAAAGCTACGACGTGATTAATACGCAAAATCTGTGCCAAAATGGTAATGAAGCCGTAAGTGCTTGTTTTACATAGTGATATGTGAATTTCATGGAGATGGGGCGGTACATAAGTCGCAACAATATTGTAACATTGCATGGGATTATGACATATTTGTTTCTCGCTTTCGAACAAGCTGCCTAATATACGTGATTTTGTTCACATTGTAACCCTCTGCAACAGTGCTTTCATATCTTACTGATATCGCAAGGGTTAAGATATATAGCTTCCGGCTTATAGTATCTATTAGAAAAAATATTTTGCAATGCCACCAAGCTATGTTACAATTATGTCGTATTATTAAATAACTGGGAATTTTGAAATGGCCAAGAAAACAACGCTCTTACAACATGGCGGGGCGCATACCCTGTCTCCGGTGCCACAGCTTGAAACTCTCTATAAGGTTAGCCAAATATTAGCTGCCGGAACACGCCAGCAAGAGGCAGTTGCTACCGTTTTGGACATGCTGGATAAGAATCTTGGTCTGGCCAGAGGTACAATCACAATTCTTTCACTGGACGGCAATGAGGTTCAAATCGAAGCTGCCCACGATCTTTCGCAGAAGCAAAGCCGAAGAATTACATATCGAATTGGAGAAGGTGTAACAGGTAAGGTTATGCAGACCGGCAAGCCAATGGTCATTCCAAAAGTTTCCCAGGAGCCTTTGTTTTTGAATCGCTTCGAAAGGTGGAATGTTACAAAGCAGGACTTAAGTTTTATTTGTGTTCCCATTTCTATTGACAATGATGTGATTGGAACGATTTCAGTTGATAGACCCTTTGAAGAAACCGTGCCGCTGGACGAGGAAATGCGGATATTAAGCATTGTAGCAAGTATGATTGCAAACGATTTAAGAGCTCGCCGCGAAGCTGCTATCGGACGTCAACAACTCGAAGATGAAAACCTACGATTGCGTCATGAATTGGAGGGAAGATTTCGCCCCGAAAATATAATAGGCAATTCTAACGCTATGCGCGATGTTTATCGTCAAATCCACCAGGTTGCCTGCAGCGATACAACGGTACTTATACGCGGTGAATCCGGCACAGGCAAAGAATTGGTTGCCCATGCTATTCATTTTTCCAGCCCAAGGAGCGATGGGCCTTTCGTGAAGATTAACTGTGCCGCCTTGAATGAAAACCTGCTTGAAAGCGAATTGTTTGGTCACGAAAAGGGCGCATTTACCGGAGCTATACAAGCTCGCAAGGGCCGCCTTGAAGAAGCAAACAATGGCACCATACTTCTCGACGAAATAGGGGACTTTTCCTCTGCTACTCAGGTGAAGTTACTTCGTGTTCTCCAGGAAAGGGAATTTGAACGAGTCGGCAGTAACCGGACCTTGAAAACAAATGCCAGGATTATCACAGCTACGAACCGTGATTTGGAAAAAGCTGTAGATAAAGGAAGTTTTCGCCAAGACCTTTATTATCGAATAAATGTGTTTCCAATTTTGTTGCCTCCTCTACGTGACCATAAAGATGATATCTTGCTGTTAGCTGATTTTTTCGTAGAACAATACTCGAAAAGGATGAACAAAGACATTCGACGAGTCAGCACGCCGGCAATTAATATGATGGTATCACATCATTGGCCGGGTAATGTACGTGAGCTTGAGAACTGTATCGAAAGAGCAGTGCTCCTAAGCAGTGACGGCGTTATTCATGGACATCACCTGCCCCCGACACTGCAAACCTCAGATTCATCCGGTACCGTCGGGGTTGGTTCGTTAACGGAAAGGATTAATTTATTTGAACGCGATCTGATTATTGATGCACTCAAACGCTGCAATGGCAATCTGGCAGCAACAGCCAGGGATTTAAAAACTACAGCAAGAATCATACGCTATAAAGTTGAAGAATTAGGCATAGATTATAAACGATACTATATAAAAAGAAAGATTGATTCATGACAGCTTGGGCAAGTACAGGCCTTACGGGTTTAGATAAGACACTTTGCAACTTGAAAAAAGGCGACAACGTTGTTTGGCAGGTCGATAGTATAGAAGACTATAGTCACTTTGTTACGCCATATATAAAAAAAGCCTTGAAGGATAAGCGAAACATTATCTATATGAGGTTTGCTCAGCATAAACCTCTAATCGAAAATCAGCCTGATGTGACAGTATATCAACTCGACGCAAAGGGTGGGTTCGAAAGTTTTTCCACACAGGTTCATGCCATAATCTCTCAGGAGGGAACTGAGGCCTATTATGTATTTGATTGCCTTTCTGACTTATTAAGTGCCTGGGCAACTGATTTGATGGTTGGAAATTTTTTTATGGTAACTTGTCCTTACCTTTTCGAATTGGACACAATAGCTTACTTTGCCATATTGCGAAATTATCATTCCTTTCAAACGGT
>CBDVBU010000373.1:0-3979 GCA_965372295.1 uncultured Phycisphaerae bacterium | reverse complement strand
CCGTCTGTCCCCCCGCCCCATATTTCTGTGGGCGGCAGACGTCCTCGTCTGCCCCGAATGTTGTGGGCGGCAGACCTCCCGGTCTGCCCCGAATAGCGCGTTCCGTGGGCTCCGTGGGCGGCAGACGTCCTCGTCTGCCCCGAATAGCGCGTTCGCCGAACTAACCTGGTTGCCTTTTGCTCCCTCTCGCGCTTTATTACCCGGTAAACAGAAGCACCATCATCGAGGATATTGTGAACCGGATTCCCTACGGCTATCGACTGACATCCGCCATTCTCTTCGGCCTCTGCATGGCCTATTTCGAGGCGGCGGTGGTGGTGTACCTTCGAGAGTTGATCTATCCGGAAGGCTTTTCGCTGCCGCTGAGAATCATTCCCGGCGATATCCTGCGCGTTGAGATCGCTCGCGAGGCAGCTTCACTGCTCATGATAATATCGGTGGCCGCGCTGGCCGGACGGCGCTTCTGGGAACGGTTCGGGTATTTCCTGATCATCTTCGGTGTCTGGGACATCTTCTATTATGTCTGGCTGTGGGTGACGATCGACTGGCCGTCGTCGCTGGTCGAGTGGGATGTACTCTTTTTGATACCACGTCCCTGGCTGGCGCCGGTCATTGCGCCGATGCTGATCGCACTGTTGATGGTTCTGTTCGGTCTGGCCATCACGAGACTGTATGCACGCGGCAAAACGTTCCAACCGACGGTGGTCTTGGTGACGTTGATGCTTCTCGGCACCGGCGACATCCTGTATTCATTCATGCAGGACACCAACGCCGTCTACAATTTGCAGATGCCCCAGCCGTACCTGTACTGGCTGCTGATTGTCGGACTGGTCTGCTACGTCCTCGGCTTCCTGCACGCCTGGTTGCGGTCGAGTGTGACCAAATGATCTGCCCGAGCGGATTTGTTTTTTATTTGACCTTGGCCGGGGTAGATGTTTTCTTGACTTTGAATACACCGGAAAGTGGGGTGCCTATTGGGCGCGCGGATATATCGACGATATGCTGAAGATAGGGATTACGTGTTGTACAAAGGCGATTGTCAGACGTTTCTAAAACGCCTCCCTGACAAGTGCGTCGATCTCACGGTAACGTCTCCACCGTATTTTATGAGCAAGGACTATGACAAGTCAACCAGCATAGCCGATTTTGAGAAGTTCCATGAGAAACTTCTACCTGAGATCGTGCGGGTAACCAAGGACGGTGGCAGTATCTGCTGGCAAGTTGGGAATCACGTAAAGAATGGGATCGTCACACCATTGGACTACGTGGTTCATGGGATATTCAATGGTTTTGACGGTTTGAAGCTCCGAAATCGCATTGTGTGGACGTTTGGTCACGGGTTGCATGGCTCAAAGCGCTTTAGCGGCAGACACGAAACTATCTTGTGGTATACAAAAGGCGACGATTACCGTTTCGATCTGGATAGTGTCAGGGTCAGGCAGAAATATCCCGGCAAGAGACATTACAAGGGCAAGAAAAAGGGCGAGTATAGCTGCAATCCGAAGGGGAAGAACCCCTCGGATGTTTGGGATATTCCGAACGTTAAGGCCAACCATGTAGAGAAAACGAACCACCCGTGTCAGTTCCCGGTCGCGTTGGTGCAGAGATTGATACGCGCATTGGTTCCTGACAACGGAATGGTCTTTGATCCGTTTATCGGTTCGGGGACTACAGGTGTCGCAGCAATAGTCGAACATAAATGTTTCCTAGGTTGCGAGTTGGATTCTGGGTATTATCATGATGCTCTTGCGAGATGCGAAGACGCCATACGAGACCGAATCAAGTACAGACCGGAGCATATACCTGTCTACGAACCGAAAGCAGGTGATCCGCTCACGATAATACCGGCGGAGTTCCGATATCGAGGCGAGGGAAAGCAAGCATGATAACTAAAGGGGACGAGCTCAACGAGCGCGTGTGGAGCCTATTCGAAAAAGCAGGATTCGACACTAAGCCAAATAGTGACGATCCCAAAGAGTATGAGATAGAAATCGCTAAAGGCAAGTACCGCACGCCAGATTTGTTGGCGGAAATCGAGGCCGCGGACATTCGAATAATCGGTTCCAACAAATCCGGCAAAAATCTTTCTGGTTCGCTCACAAAGCATATCCACGATTACGAAAAGTTGATGCAGAAAAGCGGCGCCGGCGCTGCCCTGTTTGTTCTGACTCAGTTGGACGTAACGAAGGACGAGCGAGCGTATGCCCTCGAACGTAACATCTATATCTGGACGGAGGATGAGCTATTGTACTACGAGGCAATTGTTGCCGCTGTCGGCAGTACTGCCAAGTACGAAATCATCAGTTCTTTCGGACTGTCCACTGAAGAGGAAAAGCCGATCTACAATGTACCAGCGATTCGTTTTCGTCACCCTCGTAACGACTCGGAAGTACAATTCTATGTTTTTAGTGCACCACCTGCATGGCTGTTGAGGACCTGTGTTGTTAGTCGCCGAGCGCAAGGTAATCCAGACGCTTACCAGAGGATACTCCGGGGAGCCAGACTGAAGAGCATTGGCAAGTTCGTTGCGCAGGACGACGCTTTGTTGCCCCCGAACATAATCGTTCATTTCGGTGAAGAAGTTAGTTGGCACGCATTTGATGACCAGGAGCCAACATCGGGGTCACGCCCTCCGAACCTAAGCCGTCCTCAGGATTGTAAAATCGGATATCTGAGTATTCCAATGAAGTATGCCTCTATGGAGATCATAGACGGTCAACACAGGCTTTTTGGCTTTACTAAGTGTGAGTCGGCAACTCGCGTGTCTTTCAACCTCGTGGTGCTAGGAATCCAGGGTCTTTCTTCTTCTCGCCGAAGAGACACGTTTGTAGCCATCAATCATAATGCGAAGCGCATAGACCCAAACCTGGTAGCCTATTTGAAATACACCGATGATGAAGCATTATGCCAGGGGAACCCGGAACTAATGGCCATCAAGCTAGCCGTAGAGTTGAACAAGCGGGGCGCATTGAAGGGCAGGATTCGACTGTTGGATGTTGTGGGAAAGGCTAATATCACTCTTAAGGGAATATCGGGGTATGAGCTTCGGTCTCTTGTTGGTCCGAAAGGCCTGCTACGTAGGTACTACGGCAATGACTCACGTGCATTGATTAGACTGCTCGCATCGTACTTCGGTCACCTGAAATCAGTATTTCCGGAACAGTGGCGAGACTACGACAAGCACATCATATTCACAAACCGTGGTGTCTCGGCCTTCCTGAAACTCCTGAAGTCTATGCTCAAGACATCGAACGGCAAGCTCACTCAAAAAGCCACCATGTCCTTCTTACTCGCTTTGAGGGATGAGTGGAAAGGAACTTGGGAAACGAAATCGCTTGCGAACTCCTACATTGGTTCTGCGGGATGGAAGGACTTCCATCTTGACCTCGTGAAGGTGATTAGGAAGAAATACAAAAACTTCAAGCCGTAGTCCTTATTTGCCCTAGAATCTCAGCCCCCCTCCCGCATACTCAGCCCGATCCGTTTCCGTTCAATGTCAACGGACAAGACGGTCACGTGGACTTTCTGGTACCGGACACGTTTCCCACCCAACGAGCGGGCTTATTTTGTGCGCTGAAACAACCCACCTGTCACCGGGCCTTAGGTGGGGTACCGAAGAATGAGATTGCCGCAGCATCCGCCGATGGCGGACACCTCGTAATGACGGTCACGCCATGTGGTGCACGAGGACGTACTCTATGCACGGAGTTCTTTTCAACGTCCCATATAGAGGGACCTTCCAGAAAACCATGACATTGTGCGCGGCAGACCTCCCGGTCTGCCCGTTTGAAGGACGTGCTCAAGGTAATCAAGGGGCAGACGAGGACGTCTGCCGCCCACAGGGAGGAACAATCACCACTCAGTAGTTTGTGGAAGCTCTCTGGAGAGCGGATTCAGGGGTGTGTTATTTCCGCTACCGACTAAGAACCCCACACCACGCACAAGAACAGTATCAATAACCCCCAAAAAGCGATGGCAC